>DATEKG010000204.1:0-7823 GCA_035277565.1 Pseudolabrys sp. | reverse complement strand
GCGACATGCCCGCGGCCGGCGACAAGCTCGTGTGCCTGCGCAATAACCGCAAGAAGGGCCTGTTCAATGGCGGGCTTTGGACGGTGAAGGAAAGCGGCGCGCGCAAAGCCGCGAAGGCCGGCATCATGACGATGCGCCTGTTGCCGGACGATGAAACAGGATCACGGGGTGTGAAAGTTTCTGTGCGTCCGGAATGCTTTGCCGGCGGCATCGAGCAGGTCGATTGGCAGCGCCGCAAGCCCTATGACGAGTTTGATTACGGTTACGTGCTTACCGTTCACAAGGCACAGGGGTCGCAGTGGAACGACGTTGTGCTGTTTGACGAGAGCTTCGCATTCCCCGAGAGCCGTGAGCGCTGGCTCTACACCGGCATTACGCGCGCAGCGAAGCGGCTGACGGTCGTGGTTTAACGGCTTGTCGTTGCGAAAGCGAGCACGCGTGAAAATCAAACCGATCCGATGATTCGGCGTACCCAAGGCAACAGAGCCAATGCAACGATGGTAATCAGGGCACCCGCGAGGAAGGTGACACGCGGCCCGGTCACATCCCACAAGGCGCCGGCGATCACGCTTGCCAGCAGGAGCGCGATGCCGCTGACCAGATTGAACACCCCAAAGGCGGTGCCACGCAGTTGCGGCGGCGCCGTATCGGCGACCATGGCCGCCAGCAGCCCCTGCGTGAGGCCCATGTGCAGTCCCCACAAGGCCACGCCGATCAGCAGGACAAACAACCCGTCGCCGAAGGCCAGCGCGAGGTCGGCGAAAACGAGCACCGCAAAGCCGACAGCAATGATTTGATAGCGCCCGATACGATCGGACAATGCGCCGGCGGGCCAGGCGGAGAGCGTGTAGACCACGTTCATCACGACCATGACGACCGGCACATGTGCGAGCGGCAAACCGATAGATTGCGCGCGCAACAGAAGGAAGGCCTCGCTGAAGCGGGCCAGCGTGAAGATCGCGGAAACGCCAACCACCAGCCAATAGGCGGTGGTCAGCCGTGCAAGCTCGGCGCGCGAAAACGGCGAAACCTGCGTGCGGGCGGTCCCGAGGTGCCGCGGCTCGTGGACGCCGAAGACGATGACCGCGAATGACACGAAGGCCGGCACGACGGCGATCCAGAACACCGCAGTGAAATTGTCGGCAAGAAGGGCCATGAAGACGATAGCCGCCAACGGCCCCATGATGGCGCCAATCGTATCGAGCGATTGCCGCAGTCCGAACGCGGCGCCGCGCAGATCGGCGGGCGTCAGGTCCGCGACAAGGGCGTCGCGGGGAGCGCCGCGAATCCCCTTACCCACCCGGTCGACAAAGCGCGCCGCCGTGATCGAAACGATGCCGGATGCGAGCGGGAAAACCGGTTTGGTGAAAGCGGCCAGACCGTACCCGATGGCCGCCAGCAGCTTGCGGCGCCCGATATAGTCGCTGACCGCACCGGAGAAGATCTTGGTGATCGACGCCGTGGCTTCCGCAATGCCTTCGATAAAGCCGACGGTGAGCGTCGAGACACCGAGCACGCTGACCAGATATAGCGGCAGCAGCGCATGGATCATCTCGGAGGAGAGATCCATGAACAGGGAAACCAGCCCAAGCGCCCAGACGCCGCCCGGAATCTCGCGCCAACGAAAAAGCGATGGGCCCTGCGAGGAACCTCGAAAATAACCAGACATTGGCTGTGTTATGCCGCCGCTTTCTTCCTGCCGGGCGTGAAGCGCTGATAGAAGCCTTCATTGTGGTCGGCAAGGTCAATCAGCAGCTTGTTTGGCGCGAAGCGGTTCCCGTATTTCTTTTCAAGCTTTCGGCACAGGGCGACGAACTGCCTGGTGCCGATCATGTCGATCCAGGAGAGTGTGCCGCCGGAAAACGGCGCAAACCCGAAACCGAGAATTGAGCCGACATCGGCCTCACGCACATCGGTGACCACTTTTTCCTCGAAACACCGGGCCGTTTCCAAGGCCTGGATGCCCAACAGGCGCAATTTCAATTCCCCGGTATCGACCTTGTCGGGATCGAGCGGCTTGGGCTGGAAATCGGCAAGTCCCGGCCAAAGCCGTTTCGGGCCATTTGCCGGGTAGTCGTAGAATCCCTTGCCGTTCTTGCGGCCGAAGCGGCCGCGTTTCTCGACCATTTCACGCAGCAAGACCTTCTGGCGAGGATCGATCGCCTTGGCGCCGAGATCATTCTCGGTCGCCATGAGAATCTTCCAGGCAAGATCGACCGCGACCTCGTCGTTCAACGCCAGTGGACCGACCGGCATGCCGGCCATGCGGCCAAGATTTTCGATCATCGCCGGCGGCACACCTTCGGTGACCATCAGGTGGCCTTCGCGGATATAGGTGCCGACGACACGTGACGTATAGAAACCACGCGAATCGTTGACGACGATCGGTGTCTTGCGAATGGCACGCACATAGTCGAGCGCAACCGCAAGCGCCTTGCTGCCCGTCTGTTTGCCGAGAATGATCTCCACCAGCATCATGCGGTCGACCGGTGAAAAGAAATGGATGCCTATGAACCGTGACGGATCCCTGAATTCGGCCGCAAGCGAGGTGATCGGCAGTGTCGAGGTATTCGAAGCCATGATCGCCCTGTCGCCGATGGCCGCCTGGATTTTTGAGATGACGTCGAACTTGATCTTCCGGTCTTCGTACACGGCCTCGATCACGAGGTCGCAATCCTTCAGGGCGGCATAATCCGCGCCGGGCGTGATCCGCGCCAGCAGCTCGTCGCGCTCCTCGCCTTTCATCCGGCCTTTCATGACCCGGTCGCTGAGGGCCTTGTGCAGGTCGGCCTTGCCCTTGTTCGCTGTCTCCTGGTCCCGATCGATGAGGACAACCTGTATTCCGGCTGCCGCACTCACCTGCGCAATTCCGGCCCCCATAAAGCCGGCGCCGACAACGCCGATCTTTCTGAGACTGGTCGGCGGCTCATTGGCCGGACGGCGCGCACCCTTGTTGAGATCCTGCATCGATACGAAGAGCGTGCGGATCATTGCAGCAGCTTCGGGCGAGCGCAGGATCCTGGCGAACCAGCGCGACTCGACGCGCAGCGCCGTATCGATCGGCAGTTGAAGTCCTTCATAGACAACCTGCAGGATCGCACGCGCAGCCGGATAGTTGTCGTAGGTTTCACGCCGGTAGATCGCGTTCGCCGCCGGGAACGTCATCATACCGGCCTTGGAATAAACCGGCCCGCCGGGCAGCCGGAAACCTTCCGTGTCCCAGGGCGCCTTGGCCTTGCCGCCGCCCTTGATCCAGTCCTTGGCACTCTTGATCAGGTCGGCGGCGGGCACCACAGCATCAATCAGTTTCATCGCTTTGGCGCGGTCGACCTTGAGCTGGTCGCCCTTGAGCAGAAACTGCAGGGCATCGGCGGGCGCGAGCATGCGCGCGATGCGTTGTGTGCCGCCGGCGCCGGGAAACAATCCGATCTTGATCTCAGGCAGGCCAAGCCGCGTCCCGGGATTATCGGTCGCAATGCGATGATGGCAGGCGAGCGCAAGTTCAAACCCGCCTCCCATCGCCGTGCCGTTGAGCGCGCAAACCCAGGGTTTCCCGCAGGTCTCTATCCGCCGATAAAGCTGCGACAGCTTGCGGCTCTCGTCGAAGACCATCTTGGCCGCGACCGTCTCTCCTTCCTTGCTGACCATATCGGTATAGAGCCCGCGCATGCGCTCAAGCATGGTGAGGTCGGCGCCGCCGCAGAAGCTCGACTTGCCCGAGGTAATCACCGCCCCTTTGACCGTTGCGTCGTTTGCAATCCTGTCAGTGGCCGCGCCGAGCTCCTCGATGACGTTCATTGTAATGACGTTCATCGAACGGTCGGCCATGTCCCAGGTGATCAGGGCGATGCCATCGGCATCGACGTCGACCTTGAAATCCGCCATCGCTGGCTCCTGTTCAGTTCGCGCAAAATGCCGCCGGCAACCATCGGCAAATGTCGCTAGTAGGGCTCGCCGTTCCTTTTCGTGTAACGCGCGCCGTGTTCGTCGCGCACCACCATCATGTCGATATCCGAATAGTGCGCGCGTTCGGCGGACGCGCGCGTGCCGACCTCAATGAATATGGCATCGCGGGTGGAGCGATTGATCAGGCAGTGACCATCCGCAACCCCCGCCCTCCATGCCGCGGCATCGCCCGGCCGCAATATGGTTTCGCCGATGTCCTCACAGAGGACCACCTCGCCTTCCAGCACGTAGACAAGTTCGTCCTCTTTCTCATGCCAGTGCCTCTGCGACGAGGCGGCGCCCGGCTTGAGCGTGCAGATATTGACGCCGAAATGGGTGAGCCCGGCCGCCCGGCCCAGCCGTTTGCGTGAGCGCCCTTCGACCGCCTCGTTGAACGGCGGCGGGTAGCCGGTCGAGATGTCGATCGGGACCTTGTCGATATCGATCTTCGGCATTCGAATTGCCCTTCTTCTTTTCCGCCGTGCCGCCGAACAACTAGACGCGCTCGATGATCGTCGCAGTGCCCATTCCGACGCCGATGCACAGCGTTACCAACGCGGTTTCCTTGTCGCGGCGCTCGAGTTCGTCGAGCACGGTGCCGAGGATCATTGCTCCGGTCGCACCGAGAGGATGGCCCATCGCGATTGCGCCGCCGTTCACGTTGATCTTGTCGTGCGGAATATTGAGCGCCTGCATGTAGCGGAGAACCACTGATGCAAAAGCCTCATTGAGCTCCCAAAGGTCAATGTCCCTCCTGGTCATGCCGGCCTTTTTCAAGACCTTTTCGGTCACCGGAATCGGGCCGGTGAGCATGATCGAAGGCTCCGATCCGATATTGGCGAACTGCCGTATGCGCGCGCGTGGCTTCAGGCCGGCCGCCTTGCCTGCGGCTTTGCTGCCGATCAGCACGGCGGCGGCGCCGTCGACGATACCCGAGGAATTGCCGGGCGTGTGAACATGATTGACAGCTTCGACTTCCGGATAGCGCTGCACGGCAACTGCATCGAACCCTGCCATGTCGCCCATCTGGACAAAGGACGGCTGCAACGCCGCCAGCGTCTGCATGGTCGTGCCGGGGCGCATATGTTCGTCCTTGGCGAGAATGGTGAGCCCGTTCACATCCTTCACGGCCATGACGGAATTCTTGAACCGGCCCTCCTCCCAGGCTGTCGCCGCACGTTTCTGGCTTTCAACTGCATAGGCGTCGACATCATCGCGCGAGAACCCGTATTTCGTCGCGATGAGGTCGGCCGATATGCCCTGCGGGAGGAAATAAGTCGCAACGGCAATCGACGGATCGATCGGCCAGGCACCGCCGGAAGCACCGATACCTACCCGGCTCATCGACTCGGCGCCGCCACCGATCGTCATTTCGTGTTGCCCGGACATCACTTCCGCCGCAGCGAAATTCACGGCGTCAAGCCCGGAGGCGCAAAATCGATTGATCTGCACACCCGGCACGCTGTCGCCGAAACCGGCAACAAGAGCGGCGCAGCGGGCAATATCGCCGCCCGCCTCGCCGACAGGATCGACACAACCGAGCACGACATCGTCGACCAATGCGGGATCAAGCGTGTTTCGATCCTTGACAGCAGCCAATGTCTGCGCGGCCAGGTTGAGGGCCGTCACCTCGTGCAAGGCGCCGTCCTGCTTGCCGCGTCCGCGCGGCGTGCGAACATGGTCATAGATGAATGCGTCGGCCATTTCTTTTCTCCTTCCCTTCCGCAGCGGACAGGGCAAAGAATTACAGACTTCGCGCGATCAGCAGCTTCATGATCTCGTTGGTGCCCGCATAGATACGCAAGACCCGGGCATCCCGGTACAGGCGCGAAATCGGATATTCATCCATATAGCCATAGCCACCGAACAATTGCAGGCAACGGTCGATCACTTTGCCTTGCGTGTCGGTCAATCGGTATTTGGCCATCGAGGCTGTGACCGTGTCGAGCTCGCCCTTCACGTGGCGCTCGATACAGCTGTCGAGGAAGACCTTTGCGATCGTGGCGTCGGTCTTGCACTCGGCGAGCTCGAACTGGGTGTTCTGGAATTCAATGATCGCCTGACCAAACGCCTTGCGTTGCTTCACATAGTCGATCGTCAGAGCGAGCGCGCGTTCCATCATCGCGACGGCGTGCACGGCAACGATCAGCCGCTCCTGCGGCAGCTCTTTCATCAACTGGTAAAAGCCCTGGCCTTCTTCGGTGCCCAACAGGCTCGACGCGGGGAGTTGCACGTCTTCGAAGAACAGCTCCGAAGTGTCCGCCGAATCCATTCCGAGCTTCTTGAGCTTGCGCCCGCGGCGGAAGCCTCGCGCGTCGTCCGTCTCCACAACGAATAAGGACGTGCCCTTCGCACCCGCCTTCGCTTCGGTTTTCGCAACAACGATGATCAGATTGGCATGCTGTCCGTTTGTAATGAACGTTTTCGAGCCATTGAGCAGATAGCCGTTGCCGGATTTCTTTGCCGTGGCGCGCACGCCTTGCAGATCCGACCCGGTGCCCGGCTCGGTCATGGCGATCGCGCCCACGAGCTCACCGGTCGCAAGTTTTGGAAGCCATCGTTTTTTCTGATCGTCGGTTCCGTAGTGAAGAATGTATGGCGCAACGATACCTGAGTGCAGCGGGGCCCCGAACGTGTCGAAACCGGCGAGGGACAATTCGCGATTGATCACCGCTTCGTGCGCAAAACTGCCTCCCGCGCCGCCGTATTCCTCCGGCATCGACGCGCAAAGCAGGCCGGCTTCGCCCGCCTTGGTCCACACATCGCGTTCATAGATGCCGGCTTCGTGCCAGCGATCAATATGCGGGGCAAATTCATCGGCGATGAAGCGCCTCGCCTGCTCCTCAAGCAAAACGAGGTCTTCGGTCATCCACGACGGGCGCGGCAGATTGAGTGCGTCCATTGGGCGAATCGCTCTGGCGAACACCATAAGGCCGGCCGATCCCGACGGCGAGGCCTGCCGGCTGACAATGGTCAAGCTAGCGGTTCGCGCCGTCAGGTGCTAGGAGCGCTACCGCTAATAGCCGGGTTTGTCCGTACCGTGACCGCGACATCACAACAGCCTGTCGGCGGGGCAGAAGCTCTGACCGACTCCGCCGCTGCCTGGTTTCGGCTCGCCGTGGTTGTGGTTCTTGCCACAATCGGCGGCGTCGGGATGTGGTCGTTCGTCGTGGCGCTGCCCGCCATCCAGGCCGACTTCGGGGTTGCCCGGGCCGACGCTTCTCTCCCATTCACGATGGTGATGATTGGCTTTGCCGGCGGCGGCGTCATCATGGGCCGGATTGCGGACCGGTTCGGCGTCGCCGTGCCGCTCGCACTGGGTACTTTCGGCCTTTCCGCCGGCTATCTCGCGACCGGTTGGGCGTCGAGCATCTGGCAGATTGCTCTGACGCATGGCGTGATCGGGCTCGGTTGCTCTGCGAGCTTCGGCCCGCTGATGGCCGACATCTCGCACTGGTTCGTGCGGCGCCGCGGCATTGCCGTCGCGATTGCGGCAGCGGGCAACTACATTGCGGGGACCGTTTGGCCGCCGGTGATCCAGCATTTCATTTCGACATCAGGCTGGCGCGCAACACATGCCGGCGTCGGCGCATTTTGCCTCGTTACGATGCTGCCGCTGATTGTGGTCCTCCGCCGGCGCATTGAAGACCATCACAGCCATGCTTCGGGCGCCGCTGCCGCACGCCGGCAGGCGGAAGCGCCATTCTCGCCGCTGACTTTACAGGTGCTGATGTGCTTTGCCGGCGTCGCCTGCTGCGTCGCGATGTCGATGCCGCAGGTCCATATTGTCGCTTACTGCGGCGACCTTGGATATGGCGTTGCCCGCGGCGCCGAGATGCTCTCATTGATGCTCGCGTTCGGCATCGTCAGCCGAATCG
>DATEKG010000203.1:0-10422 GCA_035277565.1 Pseudolabrys sp. | reverse complement strand
GCCCAGGGCCTGCAGCACCTCGGAAATATCGAATAGCGTGGTCGGACAGATATCCGGGCAATGCGTATAGCCAAAGAAGACGAGGAAAGGCCGGCCTTTCATGTCCGCGTCAGTAATGGTCTTGCCGTTCTGGTCGACCAGCTTGAATGGGCCGCCGATCGCGGAACTTGCAGACCCGGTGGTGCTGTACAGGTTCCCTGTCGCGTAAAGAAAGACGCCACTAAAAACCACAAGCCCGGCGAGAAAGGCCGAAAGAACCAGCAGGATCTGCGACGTTCGAGTCGTCATGCGCTTTCAATGTGACTCAGAAACAGGCCATCCAGCCGGCGCGTACCATCTCGAAGAAAACCGCGGTGCCGTAATAAGCCCAGAGAGCGAGCGTTATCGCAACCAGCGCACCCCCTGCCAGCGCAACAAGAATCAGCGGCCGCGACTGGCTGGCATTGGACACAATTGCCGGCATGGTCATCCTCCGGGGACCGACGTGGTTAACTTAGATAGGCGCGATAATAGGCGGAAGCAACGCGGCTTTTACGCTTCGGTTGCATGACGTTAACGCGATTAATCCCCGCAAATATCGTCAATTCAGTGGTATTTGCGCATGGCGTTGACTTGGTAGATCAAAGCCGCGATGAATAGATCAGTATTTCCGAATATAGACTCTTACGTATGGAGAACTTGATGCGCAACGCTTTGGTGATTGCTCTGGCAATCTCAATGTCGGCGGCGGTTCCCGCCTGGGCTCAGAATACTCAGGCGCCAAATTCGATGGCGGCGCCGGCCGCGACTCCGGCGCCGGCACCGCATGCGGCACCTGCCGCAGCGACATGCAACAACCCCAACGCGCTCGGTGTTGCGCGCGTGGTGCAGATCGACACCACCGGTGGTCCCGGCTTCGGCTTTGAGCAATTCAAGGCCTACGATTTTCTGCGCGACCACGAAGTCGTGCTCACTTTCGATGACGGCCCGTGGCCCGGCAACACGCCGCGCGTGCTCAAGGCCCTGGCCGATCAGTGTACGAAGGCCCTGTTCTTTCCCATCGGCAAGCATGCCGGCTGGCATCCGGAGATCCTGAAGGAAGTCGTCGCGGCGGGTCACACCGTCGGCTCGCACACCTGGTCCCATAAGGACCTTACGCGCCTGACGACCCAGGAAGCGACCGATGAAATCGAAAAGGGCATCGCGGCGGTCAGCGTGGCGCTCGGCAACAAGCCGGTCGGGCCTTTCTTCCGTTTCCCCGCACTGCGTAATCCGCCTGAAATGGTGAAATATCTCGGCGAACGCAATGTCGGCATCTTCTCGACCGATATGGACTCCTTCGACTTCAAGATGCGCAGGCCCGAGCAGGTCATCAAGTCCGTGATGGCGAAACTCGAAAAGCATGGCAAGGGCATCATCCTGATGCACGATTTCCAGCATGCGACTTCGGAGGCATTGCCGGAGATTCTCAAGCGGCTGAAGGATGGCGGCTATAAGATCGTTCAGGTGACCGGCAAGACTCCGGTCGAGCCGAAGAAAGAATATGTCGAAGCGGTCCTCAAGGAGATGGGCGGTGGACTTGAGGAAGCCCGCCCGATGTCGAGCGTCGTGAAGGACGTCAGCGGCAACTGACAAGCGCGAAATCGCACAAAACGGCCGCGCCTGATGCGCGGCCGTTTTTTTGCGCACCTCGTAGCCCTGCACCATGCTAATATTCAGCCCGCTGAGCCAACTGAGGGGGTCGCAAATGAACGTATTGCTCGTTGCCTTTGGTGCGCTGGCGGTAATCTGGATCGTCGTTCTGCTGGGTGCGCCGCTGCTCGGTTCCGACCACTAGTCCGAACAAGCGTCAGCGCGATTCACTCTGCCGCCCGCCGCGAAAACGCGGTGAAAATCGACGTTGCGGCCGTTGCGTGATCATAGACGATGCGCGTCGCCACGACGAACAATGTCGCCGCCAGCACCAGCCGGAGCGTGCGTTCGGGAACGCGGATGGCAAAATAGCTGCCCACAAAGATCCCGGGGATGGATCCCGCAAGCAGCGATCCCATGATATGCCAGTCAACCGAACCCATGAGCCAATGTCCGGTGCCGGCAATGAGGGTCAGTGGCACTGCATGTGCGATGTCCGATCCCACAATTCGGGCCATCGGAACCTGCGGATAAAGCAGGATCAGCGCGACAACCCCTATCGCACCAGCGCCGACCGAAGAAACCGAAACGAGCACCCCCAGCAGGGCGCCGACAAGAACAGTATTTGCGGCTGTGCGCTGCGAATCGAGCTTCACAACGCGCGCGCGATAGGCCGTAATGATCGCGTTGCCGAACACCAGGACGAAGGCGGTCGCAAACAAGGCGACGCTCAGAACGAGCGTGATCAGATTGCGGGCGGCATCTCCGCTCAGGTTGAAATGCGAAAGCGCGGCGAGCGTGACCATGGTCGCCGGCACGCTGCCGGTCGCCAGCCGTTTGACGACACGCCAATCGATACTGCGGGCGAATCCATGGACAAGGCTTCCGACCGTCTTTGTCGCCGCCGCATAGAGCAGATCGGTGCCGACCGCGGTCGCAGGATGAATGCCGAAGAGCAGAATGAGCAGTGGGGTCATCAACGATCCCCCGCCCACCCCGGTCATTCCGACCAGCGCGCCAACCGCAAATCCCGACAAGGAATAGAGCGGGTCAATCATCTGGACCGGCCCCGGCCCGGCCTGCAGGCCGTCAGTCATCTAAGCATGACCGGGCATGCTAGTCATCGGGCGAAAAGATCAAACACATTCGAGCCTTATCGGTTCCTCGCAATTTTCAAAAATATCGAGCTTGGCAACGCGACCGAAAAATACCTATTTCACCGGCTAGACGATCCCGCCGGCTTTGAGGGCCTGCCGCTTGACAATAACGGGATGCAACAGTGATCGATATCGTCACGCTAACGATCAATCCCGCCATTGATATCTTCGTCAACGTCGCACGCGTTGAACCGACCCGCAAAATGCGATGCTCGGCGCCAAAGCGCGATCCGGGCGGAGGCGGTATCAACGTAGCACGAGTCGCCCACCGGCTTGGAAGCAAGGTCGTGGCAATTTTCCCGACCGGCGGCGCAATCGGAAAGTTGTTGCATCGCCTCGTCGAGCGCGAAGGAATCGAAAGCCTCGTCATCCCGTCGCATGTCGAGACCCGGGAAAACTTCACCGCCTACGAAGAAACAACCGGCGAGCAATACCGTTTCGTGCTCCCGGGCTCTGCTTTACATCGCGGCGAGTGGGAAGCGGTCCTCGACAAACTGATCACGCTATCCGCAAAACCTAAATTCGTGGTGGCGAGCGGCAGCGTCCCGCCGAGCGTGCCTCAGGATTTCCTTGCTCGGGTCGCACGCGAGGCAAAGCGTCTTGGCGCCCGGTGCGCGATCGACACATCCGGTGCCGCCCTGAAAGAAGCACTGAAGGAAGGAGTCACCCTGATCAAACCGAACCTGGTAGAGCTGTCCGATCTCGTCGGAACACCCCTCATCACCGACGAAGCGCGCATCGCGGCGTGCCGCAAGCTCACCAAGGATGGCGCGGCCGAAATTGTCGCCCTCACGCTCGGCGAGGATGGCGCAATTCTCGTGACAAATGATCAGATTTTGCGGGCAGATCCGGTCAAGATTGAACCGGTCAGCACCGTGGGCGCCGGCGACAGTTTTCTCGGGGGATTCGTCTCCGCCCTTGCAGCGCAGAAGCCCCTGCCTGAAGCCTTTCGTGTCGCCGTGGCGGCAGGGTCAGCAGCCGTCCTCTCGCCCGGCACCGAACTGTGCCGGGAAGATGAGGTGCAAAGGCTTCTGGCCGGCATCAGGATAAGCGAAGTCACGCGCGCGGCGGCCTAGCGCGGCGCACGATCACAGACGCTAGTGATGCCGCTCGCGCATACGGGCTTCAGCCGGCTGCGTACTGTCGTGCATGACGCCAAGCATGCCCAACCACACGATAAGCGGGAAATACATCAACATTGGCATGATTTTGTTCTTTCGCGTTTCGGTTCACAGGGAAAACGCGTGCGGCCAATGCGTAGTTCCGGTGTTCACAAATTCGTTTGGAGGGAATGGCTTTCGCGCCGTGATCGAACAAGGTCTCCCGGCATGACCGAATGCCGCACTCCTTGAGTGAAAACACGGACGCAACTGGAATTTCGCCCGCTGTCCGCACGCGCACAACACGACATGAACAGCTTGTAACGTGACCTGCAGCCGGACGGGCTGGCATAATTCATTCCGCAACATGCTCGACAATTCTCCTCGCATTCTGATCATCGAAGACGAGTGGGCGATTACCGACCTCATTGACGAGATCGTTGGCGATCTCGGCTACACGGTTTCCGGCACCGCTCACAGCCTTCCCGCAGCGCGCAACGAAATCAGCAAGCGGAATTTTGACGCCGTGCTGCTGGACATTGGGCTCCAGGGCCGGCATGACCCGGAAATTGCGGACCGGTTGAAGGAAGCAGAGACGCCATTTGCATTCGTGACCGGATACGGTCACCCCTTCGAACGCCGCCACATCGACGTGCCGCTGTTGCGGAAGCCGTTCACGATATTCCAGTTGCGATCGACACTGGAGGAGCTCGTCGGTCCGCCATCGGTGCGGGCGGCGGAACATGGATAAGGTGCCCGGACATGCGATTTATTTTCATTCTTGTCGCTCTCGCTGTTTCGACCGGCGCCGCCTCGGCGCAAAGATGGTGCGGGTTTGCCGACACTGACCATTCTCGGGTCCGGTGCGGCTATTCGAGCCTGGCCGATTGCAAACACGCTGTTGGCGAGCACAATGGCGCGGCCGTTTGCATTCCCGATCCGTACTTTGCGCGGTCCCGAAAATTGCACCGCATCGGCTGATGCGCCCCGCATCTGTCCGGACAGAAGGTACCGCTTCAGCAATTCAAATATTGGAGAGACCGCCGCCGGGCGATCCTTGTTTTCTGCATCGGGCCCACGCATAGTACGGCCTAACGCAAACATGAGCGCTTCGCAGGCCGACGATGCCGCGCCCACCCAATGCGGTCGATTTCTGGCGCGGGTTTGCTCTCATAACGATCTTTATCGATCACGTTCCGGGGATTGTCTATTCGCAGCTGACGCTGGTCAATTTCTCGATCTCTGATGCGGCGGATCTGTTTGTATTCCTGGCAGGCTGGTCCTTGCGCCTGATGATGACCGGCCGCGATGGCCAAATGCCGACACGCAATGTCGTCCTGCGCCTGGTCGGCCGCGCACTCGAGCTGTATGCGGCGCAGGTGGTCATTACCATGCTGGCAATTGCGATGCTGGCGGCGATTTCGATCGAGGCGCGCAACCCGCTTCTGCTTGAATGGCATAACGCCGCGGCGGTCTTCAGCGATCCGGTGCCGACTCATATTGGTCTCGCCGTGCTCACGCATCAGCTCGGTTATTTCGATATCCTGCCGCTCTATGTCGTACTGATGCTGATGGCCCCGGTATTCGCCGTGATCGATCGCACGGCGCCAAATCTGCTGCTGCCGGCTTCCGTTGCAATTTACGCAATCGTCCTTTCTTTCCAGATAACCCTGCCGACCTGGCCGGTGAGCGGCACATGGTTTTTCAACCCGCTGGCATGGCAACTGACCTTCGTCCTCGGCTTCGTGCTGGCGCGTGCCGACAGCGGAGCCGGCGCCTGGGCACGTCGCAACATCCGCATACTGCGTCTCATTGCGCTGCCGATCCTGATCTATGTGACGCTGGCTATCGCGTTTGACTGGTTCTGGGACCCGACCAGCGTACCCGAACCAAAACTCTTCTTCCTCATCGACAAGTCCTATGCTTCCCCGCCCCGGCTGATCGAATTCCTGTCGCTGGTTGCGGTTTTCTCGATCGCCTTTCCCTACATCGCCAAGCTTGGCGAACAGCCGTTCGCGGGGCGCCCGGTACGGGCCATCATCGGTACGCTGGCGTTGCTCGGGCGCAATTCGCTTTACGTGTTCTGCGTCGGCTCGCTGCTCAGCCTCGCCGCGCAGATCGTTCGCTTCTACTACCGCGGCGCTTTCGGTATCGACACGGCCGTGGTAGCGTCCGGCATCATCATCATGGCGTTCACCGCATGGCTCGCGGAATCGCGACTACGCGCACGAGGCGCTCCCTCCTCACGCTCTGCGGAGCGGCCATCGGCGCGTTGATAGCGCTCACGCCGGCACTCGCGCAGAACGGACCGCCGGCGGCGCCAGCCGTCACCGCTCCGGCCGTTTCAAAAAGCTGCCAGACCGGCACTGTTGCCACGGCGGATGAAACACCCCTGCCAAACGTGGCGGCGGCACTCGCCAGGCGCAAGGTCCTCCGTATTCTTGCCATGGGTGCGGCGCCGGGCCGGGTCAACGCGAGCGTCGGCGGTTACACGGCCCTGATCGAGACGATGCTCGAGCGCACGCTCAAAGGCGTCGACGTGATCATGATCAATCGCGGCGTTTCGGGCGAGCTTGCCGCGAATGCCGCAACCCGCATGAGAAACGAAGTCGCGCTTGAAAGCCCCGATCTGGTACTTTGGCAGGTCGGCACCAATGATGCCCTCGCCTATGTCCCGACGGACGAGTTTGTTGCCACGCTCAAGAACCAGATCAGTTGGCTCAGGGCCCATCATGTGGACGTCGTGCTGGTCGGCCTGCAATTTGCCAATGAGATGCTGCGCGATGCGCACTATGTCGAGATCCGTGAATCCCTGCGCAAACTGGCGGCGCAGGAAAATGTGATCGTCATCCGCTTTTACGAGGCGATGCAGATCATCAACAGCGCCGCAGAACCGGGGCAGCCGGCGGACGGCGACTTCGAGCACATCGACACGGACTACAATTGTCTCGCGCAGTACGTCGCCCGCGCCATTACGCTCGGCGTATTCGCAATCCCCCGCCGGTAGCGTCGTGCGTCGCCGGCGACGACGGCGCTTGCCCAATTGGCGCAGCGACAATAGAACCGCGACGCAATGAACCTTTTGCTGTATTTCGCATCTTACGCGTCGGTGTTTGCATTATTTGCAAGCGCTATTGCAGCAACCTTTTGGCTCCTGACCAGATTTCTTCGGGCATTGGCGCGGTTCTTTCGCGCGCTCGCACTCCCACCCGACGCTCCCGGACCGCGCAAGGATGCTTCCGTCGGCCTCCACCCGCACCACCTGAAACGAGCCGGCCAATAGAACCCGAAGCGCGCCCTCGTGTGCTGCTTCAGCGCCCTTGACTTTTGTTGAACAGAGGATCATCTACGAAGCGTCGGGCCACATTGCAGTCGCCCGGCTTCTTCAAGGCATATCGCCCAAGCACTGCGCCTAGCCCGTTCTTCGGGCCGAGGGCTTTTGGCGCTATGTCGTAGATCACCACAAGTCCACACCCGATGGCGGCAATGGAGTAATCCATGCGCCTTCTTATTCAGCGTTTGCTCGCCGTAACCGTGCGAGCGACGAGCGTGATGCTTGTTGCGTTTTTTGTCTGGCCGGTTCACGCGGCGGAAGTTCGCGTGCTGTCGGCTGCGGCGATGCAATCGGTGTTCAAGGAAATCGCGGAAGAATTCCAGCACACGACCGGTTACAGACTCGTCATTCATTACGGCACGATCGGCGCCGTCAATGAATGGGTCATGGGCGGAGAGGAAGCGGACCTCATCATAGGTTCGTCGGAATCAATGCCTGCTCTTGTGGCGGCGCACAAGGTCAAGCTGATTGGCCAATCAGCCATTTGCAAAACCGGCATCGGTGTTGTCTCGGAAGACGGCATCGAACTCCGCGTCAGCTCGGTCGAGCAGCTCAAACGCGCCCTCCTCGCGGCAAGGGCGGTTGTCTATGCCGACCCGGCGCGCGGCGGGGCCGCCGGAATTCACGTTGCAAAAGTCATCGAACGTCTTGGGCTGTCCGAACAGCTCAAGCCGAAGCTGAGGCTCGCCGCAGGCGGCGACATCACCGAAGTCACACTCGCTCTTGGCCCCACCGCGGTCGGCATCACGCAAATCAGCGAGATTGCGGGGAAGTCCCGCGCACAACTCGCCGGCCCGCTGCCGGAAGAGTTGCAGAACTACACCACTTTCGTCGCGGGCCTGCCATCGGCGGCCCCGCGGTCGGAAGGCGCGGTCGCATTGCTGAAATTCCTGCGGAGTCCGAAAGCGGTCGCCGCCATTCGAGCGAAAGGAATGGAGGAGATCACTTCGCACGGTTACTCGGAGTAGCGCGGCGTCCCCCGGACGGGATTCGCGCAGACTTTCTGATGCCGGGTTGATGGCAAGCACCCGGCCGCAAAAGGCACATCGCCCAAGCTTTGCTGATGGTCCGCTTCGCAAGCGCGCCAGGATGCGCGCCAGGGAAGCGGCCGGGAGACAGCAAATGTCACAAGGATCGAAATTTACGCAACACTTCGCCAGCCACCATGTTCTGACGTTGAGGACAAAGCCCGGCCCGGCAGGCTCCGGCGGCCTGCCTGGCCCCGTGGGAGACATGCGCATCCTCGTCGTGGCCGTTGATGCGGTGTTTTCCCTGTACAGGCGCTTCACGGATTGGCGAAGTCGCAGGCGAACATTCAGGGCCCTCAGCCGTCTCGACGAAAGACAGCTTCGGGATATTGGCGTTACGCGCGACGAAGTCGTTGCCGGACGGCCATTGACAAAATCGCGTACGCACAAAAGTTTGCGTGCGCTCGCCGAGCTCGACGACACCCAGATCAGCAATTTAAGTGAGCGGGGCCTTCAGCTTCGGCGCGAGATCAGACGAAGACGATAGCCTCCGGAATTTTCCACGTACGGTTTGCTGCATGCACCTGCAAGGAGAAGAACAATGAAATGGATCACAAGAGAGAACGTCAAGGTCGACCGCGTGGCTTGTCCGTGGCTGATCAGGAAATTTGTCGACAGAGATGCGGAGTTCATCTTTGTGCCGGCCGACAGGGTGATGGAGGAAGCGCACAGGCTCGGCGCCACACCGTACGATGTCAAGAATGTCGAGCTCGGCCATCACGGCAAGGAGTGCTCCTTCGAGGCTGTGCTCAAGAAGTACGACCTTACGAAGGATCCTGCGCTCGTCCTTCTGGGCAGGATCGTGAATGCCGCTGACACCGACAACACGCTCTATCGTCAGCCCGAAGGGCCCGGACTGGAAGCCATCGCGGAAGGCTTTCGACACCTCGGCTACAAAAACGATCACGACCTAAATGCCGCCGAATGGATCGTCTACGATGCCCTCTACGCATATTGCAGGGCGATGATCCAGGCAGGAAAACCGGACGGAGACTTCAAATAGTTACGAAAATCCGGCGAGGCGCAGACATTCAATTTGCCGGCTTATGGAGCGGGCGAAGGGAATCGAACCCTCGTATGCAGCTTGGGAAGCTGCCGTTCTACCATTGAACTACGCCCGCGCGCGCCGACATTAGCGAATGCGGTCCGCGAACGGCAAGCATGCTTTAAGTCTTGAAATGCTTGGAGAGCTTGAGCCCCTGGGCCTGGTAGTTCGAGCCGATGCCCTGGCCATACAGCTTCTCCGGCTTCGCCAGCATTTTTTCGTAGACGAGACGTCCGACGATCTGCCCGTGCTCGAGAATGAAGGGAACCTCGCGCGAGCGCACCTCCAGCACGGCGCGCGCACCCTTGCCTCCGGCGCCGGCATAGCCGAAACCGGGGTCGAAGAACCCCGCATAGTGCACGCGAAATTCCCCGACCAGCGGATCGAACGGCACCATCTCCGCCGCGTAATCCGGCGGCACCTGCACCGCTTCCTTCGAGGCAAGAATGTAAAACTCGTTGGGATCCAGGATCAGGCTTTTGTCCGGCCGCGCATGCATCGGCTCCCAGAAATCCAGAACCGAGTAACCGCCTCGCCGCTCGACGTCGATCAGGCCCGTATGCCGCTTGGCCCTGTAGCCGACCAATCCGCCGGGGCCCAGGCCCGACAGGTCGACACCGACCGCAACGCCTTCGCTCACGTCGGCCTCTCTGGAATCGACCAGCCGCTCGCGCGCGTGCAATTCACGCAATGACTTTCCGTCGAGCAGGGCATGGCCGCGGCGAAAGCGGATCTGCGAGAGCCGCGAGCCTTCGCTAACCAGAACGGGAAACGTCCGCGGGCTGATCTCGGCATAGAGAGGCCCGTGATAACCCGGTTCAACACGGTCGAAGCCGCGCGTCTCATCGGCAATGACGCGTGTAAACACGTCGAGCCGGCCGGTCGAACTTTTCGGATTCGCGGCCGCGGAGACGTCATCCGGCAGGGCCAGACTTTCCTGCAACGGCACGATGTAGACGCACCCCGTTTCGAGCACCGCGCCGTCGCCGAGCGAAATCTCGTGCAGTTTGAGTTCATCGATGCGCTTGGCGACGGTCGTCCGCCCTGGCAGGAAGCTGGCGCGCACGCGATAGGCCACTTCACCCAGCCGAAGATCGAGACTTGCCGGCTGGACCTGATCGGGCACGAAGCGGTTTTCGGACAGGAT
>DATEKG010000202.1:0-3138 GCA_035277565.1 Pseudolabrys sp. | reverse complement strand
CCGAATGCCCAATCATTGTCGGCTCACCGGTACAGCGCAAGGGTGATTTGCACAGTGCTGCCTAGTCGCAGGCAGGGCCGCAATGTAAGCCTACCGCGCATGCCCGATTCCACAGTCTCATCCGCAGGACCAGTGCAACCTGCAAAGCCGCGCCCTCCGCTCTACGAACTGTTCGCATCGTTCGTTGTCGTCTCAATCTCCGGCTTCGGCGGCGCGTTGCCCTGGGCACGGCGCATGATTGTGGAGAAGCGCGGCTGGATGAGTGCCGAGGAATTCAACGAGGCCTTTGCGCTCGCTCAGTTTCTTCCCGGTCCCAATGTCGTGAATTTCTCGGTCGTATTCGGTTCGCGTTTCGGCGGCGCGCCCGGTGCGGCCGTTGCGCTTGCGGGGCTGATGGGTCCGCCGCTGATCGTCGTCATGGTGCTCGCGGTTCTTTACGCCCGCTTCGGCGATCTTGAGATACTCGGACGTATTCTTTCCGGCATTACCGCGGCTGCGACGGGTCTGCTGATGGCTGTCGTTGCGAAAATGGCCGCGCCCCTGTTCCGCAAGCGGCGGGACTGGGCGCCGTTCATTGCGATTGTCGCGTTCATCGGCGTAGCGATCATGCAATGGCCGTTGCCGCTTGTATTCGTCGCACTCGCTCCGGTCAGTATCGCGATCGCGTGGGTGAAGCGATGAATGAAAATCCGCTCATTCCGTTGTTCGGTTATTTTGCGCTTTTATCGTTGTTTGCGGTTGGAGGCGCCAATGCCGCCATTCCCGAAATGCACCGTATTGCAGTTGAGGTCATGCATTGGATGAGCGATCGTCAGTTCGCTGACAGTTTCGCAATTGCGCAGGTTTCGCCCGGCCCGAATATCATTATCGTCACGCTTATCGGCTATCACGTTGCCGGATGGGCAGGAGCTGCTGTCGCCACGATCGGAATGTGCGGCCCAACCTGCGTGGTGGCGTTTCTGGTGGCGCGCACCTGGGATCATTTCAAGGAGGCGCGCTGGCGCATTGCCATCCAGACGGGCCTTGTTCCTGTTTCGCTTGGGCTGATTGCGGCGAGCGCATTTGTGCTGGCGCGCACCGCCGATCATAATGTGTATGCCGGCCTGATCACGGCAGCCACCGCGATTGTCGGCTTTGCCACCCGCGTCAATCCGCTCTGGATATTCGCCGCCGGCGGCATTTTGGGCTTGACCGGCCTGCTTTAGCGGAACTCCCGACCACTTCTCCGCTTCCGGCGCCCCCGCATCGTGTGCTAGTGATCCTGGGACGCTCAGAATTAATAATAAGAATTAATAGCTAGGCCTAATAGGTAGAGGAGCAGGGATGTCCGAGGGGGTGAAAAGCCCCCCGAACGGGGGCGGGTTTCGTTTCAAGGTTCGCGGTCCGCGCGACTTTTATGGTGGGCTAACTCTCATAGCGCTCGCGATAGTCGCGATCTGGCTCTCGGGTGACCTCCCGGGAACGCAAGGGTTTGCGTTTGGACCTGGCACGGCGCCGCGTCTGTTTGCGGGGTTACTTGCGATCGTCGGTGCGCTCGTCGCGTTAACCGGATTGCTTTCCGACGGGCCGCCACTGGAGAGCTACGCCGTGCGCGGCCCGGCATGGGTGATCCTCGCCATCATTTCGTTTGCAGTGATGATCCGCGGTTTCAATCTTGGCTGGATCGGGATTCCGCTGAGCGTTCCTCCGCTTGGCCTGGTGCCGTCCACCTTTGCCGCATTCATGATTTCGATCTTCGGTTCGACGGAAATGCGCTGGGTGGAAAGCCTGGTCGCCGCGGTCATCATGACCGCATTCTGCGTCGCCTTGTTCGTCTACCTGCTTCAGCTCCCGTTTCAGCTTTGGCCCTGGGTTTGAGGAGCGGGTGCAGCCATGAGTGAGCTCCTCTCCAATCTCGCGCTTGGGTTTTCCGTTGCAGCGAGCCCGTACAATATCGGGTTTTGTCTCCTCGGTGCCTTGGTCGGCACGCTTGTCGGTGTGCTTCCCGGCATCGGCACAGTGGCAACGGTTGCCATGCTTCTGCCGATCACATTCGGCCTTCCGCCTGTCGGCGCGTTGATCATGCTTGCCGGGATTTACTACGGCGCCCAGTACGGCGGATCGACGACATCAGTTCTCGTCAACATTCCGGGTGAGGCGACGTCGGTCGTCACCTGTCTTGACGGCCATCAGATGGCTAGACAAGGACGTGCCGGTGCCGCCCTCGCAATCGCCGCGATAGGATCGTTTTTTGCCGGCTGCGTCTCGACAGTTCTGGTTGCCGCCCTCGGCGTCCCGCTCACCTCGATCGCGCTGCTGTTCGGGCCGGCCGAATACTTCTCCCTGATGGTGCTCGGGTTGATTTTCGCCGTGGTGCTGGCGAAGGGCTCGGTGCTCAAGGCGATCGCGATGATCCTGACAGGGCTGATGCTGTCGATGGTTGGTTCCGACCTCGAAACCGGCGCTGGCCGCATGACGTTCGACATCGCTGAACTTTCCGATGGCATCGGTTTTACCAACGTCGCCATGGGCGTTTTCGGCTTCGCCGAAATCATCCGTAACCTCGAAATGTCGCAGGAGAGCCGTGACATCGTAAAAGGTAAGATCAAAGGACTTATGCCCACGCGACAGGACCTGATTGATTCGTCGGGTGCGATCGCACGCGGTACGATTCTCGGGTCGCTTCTCGGAATCTTGCCCGGCGGTGGCGCTGTTGTTGCGTCGTTTGCCGCCTACACTTTTGAAAAGCGGATTTCCAAGCATCCGGAACGCTTCGGCCGCGGTGCGATCGAGGGAGTGGCTGCGCCGGAAAGCGCCAATAACGCCGCCGCGCAGACGTCGTTCATCCCGTTGCTGACGCTGGGCATTCCGCCGAACGCGGTAATGGCCCTGATGGTCGGTGCAATGACCATCCACGGTATCATACCGGGGCCGCAGGTCATGACGAAACAGCCCGAGCTGTTCTGGGGCATGATCGCTTCAATGTGGCTCGGAAACCTGATGCTGGTGATCATCAACCTGCCGCTGGTCGGCCTGTGGGTGAGCCTGCTGCGCGTTCCCTACCGGCTGCTCTATCCATCGATCATCGTGTTCTGCTGCATCGGCATCTATTCGATCAACAATTCGCCGACCGATGTCGTAATCGCCGCGCTTTTCGGC
>DATEKG010000201.1:0-7437 GCA_035277565.1 Pseudolabrys sp. | reverse complement strand
ATAGGCAAAATGAGCCGGATCGTGAATGCCTGCGCGGTCCTGCTCCAACTTGATTTCTCGCTCGAGTTCGCCCGCGATACGGTCGAATTCGGCGATCATTGCCTCGATTTGGGCGACCTTGCGCCGCCTTTCGTCGACCTGGAACTTCTTGAGACGGATAAGTGTTTCGCGTGACTTCATCGGCTAGGTACTCCCCGAAGCCCCTGAATACGCGACAGCCGGCCTTTGATGCCTTGGCCGCGCACGCGTTCTGGACCGATCCGCGCGACTGTGCCCCAATAACGTTAGTTTTCTGTTTCTTCGCCCCGGAGAATCCGTTCCAACCACTGGTAGCCGTCCGCCATAGTCGTTGATTCTTCCTTAAGCTGGGCCAGGAAGTCCTCAAGCGGCTTATGCATTGCGATGGCTTCGTCGACTTCAGGGCTCGACCCTGCACGATAGGCGCCGAGCCGGATCAGTTCTTCCATGTCCGTATAGGTCGCCATGAGCTGCCGGGCGCGATTGATCGCCGGCAGATAGGCCGGGTCTGCGGCTCTCGGCATGGTGCGCGAGATCGATTTCAGGACATTGATCGCCGGATAGCGACCGCGTTCGGCGATCGCACGTTCCATGACGATGTGTCCATCGAGAATGCCGCGGACGGCGTCGGCAACCGGCTCGTTGTGGTCGTCCCCATCCACCAGCACACTGAAAATACCGGTGATAGTCCCCTGCTCGGTCCCGGGTCCGGCGCGTTCCAACAGCCGCGGCAGTTCGACAAAGACCGTCGGCGTATAGCCCTTCGCGGTCGGCGGCTCACCGGCCGACAGGCCGATCTCACGCTGCGCCATGGCGAAGCGCGTCACCGAATCCATCAGGACCAGAACGTCCTTGCCCAGATCGCGGAAATACTCCGCGATCGCAAGAGTCAGATAAGCGGCTTGCCGGCGCATCAGAGCGGGTTCATCGGATGTCGAAACGACGACAACGGAGCGCGCAAGACCCGCCGCGCCGAGATCGTCCTGGAGGAACTCCTGCACCTCGCGGCCGCGTTCGCCGACAAGGCCTATTACGGAAATATCGGCCGACACGTTGCGAGCGAGCATGGACAGGAGCACGGATTTGCCTACGCCCGAGCCTGAAAAGATGCCCATGCGCTGCCCGCGGCAGACGGTGACAAAGGTGTTGAGCGCCCTCACCCCGAGGTCCAGCGGTTCGCCGACGCGCCTGCGCTCATGTGCCGGCGGCGGGGAGGCGCGGTAGGGATAGGGCGCGGGTCCAGGCGCGAGCGGCCCCAACCCATCGATAGGCTCGGCGCGCGCATTGACGACACGGCCAAGCCAGCCGTCGGATGGACGGATAACGCCGGCCGCGCTTGAGACGACGGCCCGGCAGCCGCGCCTCACACCGTCGAGTGCCGCAAACGGCATGGCGAGAGCATGGCCGCCGGAAAAACCGACGACTTCGCACGGTATCGGCTTGCCACCGGTTTCAATCGTCAATCGCGAGCCGACTGACATCGCGTGAATCGGGCCCGCGACCTCCACCATGAGCCCGCGGACCGCGACGACGCGACCGTAAATCTCGACGCCATCGACATCCGCGATCTGTTCGGCAAGGGCTTTCATCATGCGGACCTTTCATCCCCCGATTCGCACGCACGAAATTTTGCCCGCTTACAACACCGCCAGGGCATTCGCCATAAACCAGCCCTTAGGCTTACTGCTCGGACTGTTCCATTAACTTGGTGTTTACCCGCGTCGTTAATCATTGGGTCATTCGTCCACGGGACTAAAGGCTTGCGAGTCGCCCAGCCAGGACGGAACGGGCGAGTCATCAGAGTCGGTTAGGTCCGATTCTTAAACCAGGGCATTAGACAGGACGTGGCCAAAAAATCACTCCTCTGCAATATCTTACGCCGATTCGGGCGTCGCTGCCTACGGCGCGCTTGCATGGGAGAATCAGGTTTTGTTAACCATGCCCCGATAGTGTCGATTCGGTTTGTCCCACCGCGTTTTTTTCAGCCTCGCCGCGGACTGGCGGCGTGACCCAAGGGCCCGGTTGCGGCGAGAAGGGGACTTAAATGCGCGTTTTACTCATTGAAGACGACAGCGCGACCGCACAATCCATCGAGCTGATGCTCAAATCCGAGAGCTTCAACGTCTACACGACGGACCTCGGCGAAGAGGGCGTCGACCTCGGCAAGCTTTATGACTACGACATCATCCTGCTCGACCTGAACCTGCCGGATATGTCGGGCTTTGAGGTTCTGCGCTCCCTGCGCGTCTCGAAGGTCAAAACTCCGATCCTGATCCTGTCCGGCCTCGCCGGCATTGAGGACAAGGTCAAGGGGCTTGGCTTCGGAGCCGACGACTACATGACGAAGCCGTTCCACAAGGACGAGCTGATTGCCCGCATCCACGCGATCGTTCGCCGCTCGAAGGGCCACGCCCAGTCGGTCATCAACACCGGCGACCTGGTGGTGAACCTCGACACGAAGACCGTGGAGGTCGGCGGCCAGCGCGTGCATCTGACCGGCAAGGAATATCAAATGCTGGAGCTGCTTTCCCTGCGCAAGGGGACGACGCTCACCAAGGAGATGTTCCTCAACCACCTTTATGGCGGCATGGACGAGCCGGAACTCAAGATCATCGACGTGTTCATCTGCAAGCTGCGCAAGAAGCTGGCAAACGCCTCAAGCGGCAAGAACTACATCGAGACCGTCTGGGGCCGCGGTTACGTGCTGCGCGAGCCGACCGAAGCCGACGAACGCATTCCGGCGTAAGGCAGGGTTTCCCCGCGCCGCGTCGGCATGATGTTGAGCCTTCGGGCTTTCTCTCCCCTTCAGATCTTACCCCGGCCGAGAGGCCGGGGTTTTTTGTCGAATACACTACATGCCGAGATACGCCGCCTGTACCTGCTTGTTGTTGGCGAGATCTGAACTGGCGCCGTGCATGATCACCCTGCCGCTTTCAAGCACATAGGCGCGTTGCACGAGGGTCAAGGCGCGCCCGACATTCTGTTCGACAAGCAGGATGGCCGTCCCCATGGCATGAATTTCCCGGATCTTTTCGAATGTCACATCCGTCACGACGGGTGCGAGCCCCAAGGACGGTTCGTCCAGCATGAGCAGCCGGGGCTTCAACATCAGGCCGCGGCCAACCGCCAGCATCTGTTGCTCGCCGCCGCTCATCGTCCCGGCAAGTTGCGTGCGCCGTTCTGCCAGGACCGGGAATATCCCGAATACGAGCTCAAGCGTTCTCCCTCGCTCGGCCTTCGCCGCCGGCACATAAGCTCCGATCTCCAGGTTCTCCTGCACTGTCATTTCAGGAAACACCTGACGGCCTTCAGGAACATGCGCTATCCCGAGCTCCGTAATCCTGTATGGAGGCATTGCCGCTATATCGGTGCCCCCGAACCTGATTGCTCCGCCCGTCAGCCGTATGAGCCCTGATATTGCACGCAGTGTTGTGCTTTTGCCGGCTCCATTGGCGCCCAGAAGGCCGACCGCCTCGCCCGCCCCGATTTCAATGCTGACGTTGCTGACCGCCGGAACCGATCCGTAGCTCGCGCTGACGCCGGTTAGCGAAAGCATCAGGCCTCTCCCGCCGTCGCGGCATGGACGTAGCCGGTGCCCAAATAGGCACGGATGACGTCCTTGTTCGCCACGATTTCATTGGGGCTGCCTTCAGCGATTTTCTGTCCGTGGTCGAGCACCACGATATGGCGGGCAACAGCCATGATGGCGCGCATCACATGTTCGACGATCACGATCGTCAGGCCGCGTTTCGACAATTTCCCGACCAGCGCGACCGCCTGGTCTATCTCCGATGGATTAAGCCCTGCCATGACCTCGTCAAGAAGCAGGATCCGGGGCTGGGTCGCCAGAGCTCTCGCCATTTCCAGGCGCCGCTGATCGATCGTCGTGAGATCGCGCGCCGCTGAATGTTCTTTGGGGCCGAGCCCGACAAATTCAATCGCTTCACGCGCAATTCTGCGGGCGGAATCGGTCCCCCTGTCGCGCAGAAACGCTCCAGTCATCACATTCGCAAGCACGGTCATTCCGCCGAATGGACGCGCAACCTGAAATGTGCGGGCCAATCCGTATGCACAGATACTGTGCGGCCGCAGGCCCACAACTTCACGGCCGAATGCGACGACCGAACCTGCGTCGGGCCGGTAAAATCCCGTGATCAGATTGAAACTGGTTGTCTTGCCCGCACCGTTCGGGCCGATCAGCGCAACGGTCTCGCCCTCCTTCACCGAAAAGGCGAGATCCTGGACAGCCCGCAACCCGCCGAACCGCTTGCTGAGATTGCGCACGACAAGGGCATCAGCCATCAAGCACCACCTTGACCGTGCCACCCCTTTTTCGGGCACGCTGCTCATAGGTCTCGGTGATGAAACCCATGATGCCGGTTGGCCGCCACAGAATGACAGCCATCAGAATCAGGCTGTAAACCGTCAGCTGGATGCCGCCGGTTGAACTGCCGAGCCAGCTCTGCAGCAGCGCGGATGTCGACTCCAGCAAGACAGTACCGATCACAGGGCCCCACAGCGTTCCGATCCCGCCAACGATCGAAACGAGGGCCGCCTCGATCGAGATGCTGAAATTGAAGGCGGTGTTTGGGTCGATGAAATAGATGTACTGGACGTAGTACGTCCCGGCCAGGGCGGTGAGGAACGCGCTGAGCATATAGATGTCGCGTTTGATTCTTGCGGCGTCCACACCCACCGCCTCGGCAGCGTCCTCGTCCTCCCCGATCGCAACGAGATAAAAGCCCAGCCAGGATTTTTCGATCCGGTGCGTAATTGTGAGGGCGATCGCCAACAGGCCCAGCGCGACGTAGTAGTAGGCGGATTTCGAGTCGAACTGCATCATCAAAGGCGCATTGCCGAGATTCGGGATGGTCGTGCCTTCGGCGCCCCACGCAAAATCACGAAACTTCAGAAAGAGCAGCATCAGCACCTGGGCAGCCGCAATCGTGGCAATCGCAAAATAGGGACCGCGCAGCCGGAAACATAGCCACCCAATCGGCAGGCTCGCGAGCGCAGCGACGATGCCGCCGGCGATCATTCCGATCCAGGGCGAAATGCCGAAATCAATCTGCAGGATTGTCGAGGTGTAGGCCCCCAATCCGAAAAACGCGGCGTGACCAAGCGACAACTGCTTGGCGTAACCGCCGATGAGGTTCCAGGCGGCGCCTATAAATGCAAACAGCAGCACTCGGATAAAGATGTCGACTGCGAATGCGCTCTTAACAAACAGGGGCAGAGCGATCAGAAAGATTACGCCGGCGGCAACCCAGAATAATCCATGTCCGGCCCGTACTGTCGACATCAACGAGCCCTTCCCCCGGCCAATCCGCTCGGCCGTATCGCGAGGGTCAGCAGCAGCATTGCAAAGACCACAATGAGCCCGGAATCGGCGCCGACAAACTGGATACCCAATGACTCGGCCACCCCCATCATCAGGCTGGCAATCAGCGCGCCTATCACATTGCCGAGCGTCCCGAGGACCACGGCAACGAATGCCATCAGTACGAAGACTTGTCCGACCATGGGGTATGCCGGATAAAACGGCATCAGCAGCGAGCCGGCAGCGCCGGCCAGTGCCAGGGCAACTCCGAATGCAACGCAAAATACCCTGTTGGGATTGATACCCATCAACATGGCCACCTCGGGATTTTGCGCGGCCGCCCGCATCGCTTTGCCGAGATCGGTCGTATGCAGAAAAACCCAAAGCGCGCCGCTCAGTACCATTGCCAGGACGAACGCGATCAGTTTTGCGACGGGTACATAGAGCGGTCCGAAGTGCAGCGCCTCGTCGGAATACGAGGTGTGAACCGTACGGTAGTTCGCCGTCAGCAGCATCAGCGCGACGTTCAGGATCAGCAACGACATTGCGAAGGTGAGAAAAATCTGCGGCATATCATTCTGACCCAGAACTCTGCGGATCAGAAAGTGCTGGATTGCGACACCGATGATGAAAAGCACCGGCATCGACACGAACAATGAAAGGATCGGATCGACGCCGAATTGCGTGGCGAGAAAGAAACTGATGTACATCCCGATCATCACGAATTCGCCCTGGGCGAAATTGACGATCTTGACGACTCCAAAGACCAGCGTAACGCCGATGCTCACGAGGGCGTAAATTCCGCCGATGAGCAGGCCGTTGATGACGGCCTGGGCAAGGATTTCCAGCATCGTGCGGCGTGTCAGGTCTTCATCAGCGGAGCGCGAGCGTCATCCTTCGGGAAGATGCTGGCCAGGTCCCCCTTCTGCCATTGCACGCCAACCGGATGGCCGTAGATGTTCTTGCCATCAGGACCGAACTTGACCTTGCCGCCGGGCGCCATCGCGGCGTAGCCGGATGAAACGTCCAGTGTCGACAGCGCCTCACGCACTTTCTGCGGATCCGCAGATTTCGCGCGCTCCAATGCGTCGACAATCATGAACGTCTGGGCCACCAGACCACCGCCATATTCGAACAGGAACTCGCCATACCGCTTCTTGTATTCGGCATTCACCTTCTGGGCGTTGGCGTCCACATCGTGGTTCCAGTGCGCCACCCCTTGCAGGCCTTCTGCCAGCGGCCCCACGTTCTTGTAGAAATCCGGAACGACAAAGCCACCCGATCCGCCGTTAATTCCGATCTTGAGTCCGATCTGCTTCACGGTCCGGACAATCAGGATAAGATCGTTCAGATATGAAACGGAAAAGAGCATATCGGCGCCGGACGCCTTCACCTTGTTAAGCAAGGGCCCTGCATCGGCAAAGCCCGCCGAATACGGCTCAAACAGCACAATCTCGACGCCCTCACCGGGCGCGAGTTCCTTCAGACCATTGGAGGTCGCCGTACCGAACGCGGTGTTCTCAAAAACCACGGCGACCTTCGGCTTGTCGTTGACCAGTCTCGACATCTGGAGCTGCGCTTTCGCGAATTGCGATGCGCGAGCAAACGGCGTGAACGTATAAGAGCGGCCCTTGTTGAGCAGATCCGAGCTTGACCCTGTCAGCAACGGAACCTTTGCCCGTTCCGCGACCTCGCTCGCAATCAGCGTCAGCGCGCTCGCGTAGCAGCCGTGAATTGCGGACAGCTTGTTACCGGAGATCAGCCGGTCGGTTTCCGTGCGCGTCACCGTAGTGTCGCTCTGGACATCTGAAAGAATGAGATTGAGCTTGGCGCCTCCGAGCGATTTGATGCCGCCTGCCTCGTTGACCATTTCGACCGCGAGCTTGGCCGCGTTGACGCAGGCCTGGCCAATTTGCGCAAAACTGCCGGTGACCGGATAAAGTCCCCCGATGTTGACGGTGTCGGCGGCCCGGCCGATGACCGGAATTGCCGCGAAGACGGTTGTCGCGGCCGCGCCGCGAGCGGCATTGACGAGGAAATCTCGACGGTTTTGGCGCTTCGATATCGCCGGACGCTGGGACTGTTTCATCGTTTCCCCC
>DATEKG010000200.1:0-27322 GCA_035277565.1 Pseudolabrys sp. | reverse complement strand
CGCTTCAAGCTCGATTATTGGGCGAATTCCTATCGCGAGGCGGCGGGCGATCTCGTGAGCTTCCTCAAGGCGCGCGACGGCAAGCAGTTTGCCCGCAAGCGCTATCGGGTCGCGGCGTGCGGCCCGCCCGGCTCGATCATGCCATATCTCCCGTCCAATCTTCGCTACGAGGCCGATCGGAAGAGGGCGGATTTCTACGTCTCCTTCACCAAGGATGGCTGCGACAAGCAGGTCGCCGGCACGAAAATCGCCGAAGTCGCGCGAATGGGGACACGGCTTTCCGTGGTGCTCGATCTCCGGCCCGTGGACCTCGCCAAGACCGAACACACCAAGACCGAACACACTAGGTGAAGATCGCGACGAAGACGCCGCAAGCGGCGAGCGCGATCAGCGCGCCCGCGGCCGGCAGGCTGGCGCGGCGGCCGGCGAAAACGATGGTGTAGACCGCCTTCAACACATTGTTCGAGGAGATCGCGATCAGGATCGCGACCGCGGCCGCATCGAGCGGCAAGCCGCCGCCGCCTTGCGCGATGCTCAAAACGAAGGGATCGATATCGGTGAAGCCGATCACGGCGGCAAGCGAATCGATGCCGAGCGCGCCGAATTCGCGATGCGCCCAGTGCGCGACGATCGAGGTGGCGACGAAGAGCACGGCGAAGAGCACGGCCGTGCCGAGCTCGAGCGGGTTGCGCGGGCGGACGCTGCGCATCGCCGAGGCTTGGCCGCGCGCGCGCCGGAATTGCAGCGCCGCGAGCACGAAGGCGGCGATCGAGAAAGCGAGCGTCGTCGGCGCGAGCTCGAGGGCGAGCGGGGCGTCGAACAAAGCGACGATCGCGAGCAGCCGGAGATACATCACCGCCGTTGCGAGGATGATGCCGGCTTGCGCCTGGGTGTTGGCCGCGGGATCGGCGCCGGCGGCGCGGGCGAGCACGACCGTGGTCGCGGTCGACGAATAAAGCCCGCCCAGAAACGCGATCAGCAGGTCGCTGTCGGCGCGGGCAAAGAGCCGTTGCACCAGATAGCTCGCATAGGAGAGGGTGCAGACCGCCAGGAGCGCGAGCCAGGCCTTGTAAGGCGTGATCGTCGTCAGCGACGTCACGGGCTCGTCGGGCAGCAAGGGCAGGACGATGCCGGTCAGGATGAGGAATTCGGCCGCGGTGACGATCTCGCCGAGTTCGACCTGCTGCGCCAGCCTGTGAAGCCTTCCGCGTCCGGTGAGCAGCAGCACGGCCGTGACCGTGACGCCGATCGGCAGCCAAGCCGGCAAAGCCAGCGTCGCCGGGCCGATGAGGAGGGCCAGGACATTGCAGATCGGAACAATCAGCTCGACGCTGAAGCGGTTATCGTCTTGCGGCTCGCGCAATTGCCGGCGATAGGACAGAAGGAGCCAGGCGCCGAGCACGATGACGCCGCTCGCCAGCAGAAGCTTGCGCTCGGGATCGAGCGCGTAAAGCAGGCCGCCCGAGATCGCCAGCAGCGGAAAGGTGCGGATGCCGCCGGGGCGCACCAGGCCCGCTCGCACGTGAAAATCCTCGAACGCCAGTCCGAAGAACAGCGACAGGCCGAGGATCAGCGCGAATTTGATGAACAGCGGGTCGAGCGGCAAGATGCGAGCCTTCACCGAAGACGAGACATGACCCCGCGCCGTCGAGGCTTGCGACCCGCGGCGCGGGGCGAGTATAAATCATCCGCCGCGCGGGTGTAGCTCGATGGTAGAGCAGAAGCTTCCCAAGATTGAAGCCGTTAAGTTGTCGGACACGATTGACACGGCGGCCTGAGAGAACGGGAATCATGGCAGATGCGCCCTCCTCCGGTCGGATGGCGATCCCTTGCTCCTTTATCCATGAGCCAACGCCTGCCAGTTGCGCTCTATCGGTGCGACGATTGCACGCCCGGTTGGCCCGCTGCTCATCCCCTGCGGCGGCATCGACCGCTGTCCGGTGTAGCTGACGTTTTCCGCCTTCTGATCGGGCCGCTGTATTTAATCCCGGTCCTTCCACCGATGTCACGCGCCGAGGCTTCGGCGTAGCCAGCTGGTTCCCTGCGGCGACGCACTCCCAACACTTCGTGCATCCGCGGCAGCCGATGCGGAGGTGAGCGAGTTGCCGCTGATACCAAGGTAAGAAAGCCACATTATGGCAATTTCCCGGACACGGGAATATGCTATCCCTCCGTGCCGGACGGGGACCGATGCAGCCCCCACATTCGAGAGAGCGCGGCTAATCGAGGAAACCAAGTGCACGCGCACGTGTTTAGTTGTGGAGAGTGGATGTAAGAAAAGCGTTGGCCTGTGAACCTCTCATTCGATAGGGCAGAGGGGCAACAGATGCTGAGCGACGCACAGTCAAATGCCAGAGCGTTTCGGATTGCCTGCCTTATCGCGGCGGCCGTTGCTGCGTCGCTCGTTTGTGCCTTGTGCTTTCTTCAGATCGATCAGGCGGTTGCGCAATACATCGACCGATCCGGGAGGCCGGAATGGGCATCGGCAGCTCAGATGATGACGATGTTGAGCGCCTGTGGCCTCTTCATTCTTGCGTTCGGCCTCGTCCATCAGCATTTTGCCTCGGGTGAGCAGAAAGTTTCGAAAGATGAGCTCATTCTGGGCTTTGCCTCCGTCATTCTCGCGCTCGCCTGCGTCGAACTCTTGAAGTTCGTCTTCGGCCGGATTGGACCGGAGGAATATTTGGCAACGGGCGCTTATGGCTTTCACTATTTGAATTTGAGCGTCGAGCCGGGTCATTCATTCCCATCGGAGTATGGCGCACTTGCGGGGGCGATCGCGGGCCTAGTTTGGACAATGGCGCCAACCTATCGGCCAACGATCTTTGTGTTGGCGCTTCTTTTACCGGGAAGCCAGATCCTCATGGGAACGCATTTCGTTAGCGACATTGTTGCCGGCCTTGCGATTGGCGCGCTGGCTCCGAGCCTCATGCGTGACGTGTTGCCGGCCAGCCCAGCCGCCCCGAATAGCCGGTAGGCCCCTACAGCCTCTATGGAGAGCACCAGCATCCGATTGCGCAGATTTTCTCCTCTCTGAGGCTATGCGCCATCATGCACTGTATCGTTCGCCTGTTCTGCTTCGCGGCTTGCTTCGCCATTCTCGGCGGGACGCCGGCGGCGGATGCTCAACTGCGCGGCCATGGCGGGCCGGTGCGAGCGCTGGCGGTGTCCTCGGATGGAACGACACTCCTGTCGGGTAGCTTCGATACCGCCGCGATCCGCTGGTCGCTGACTCGTAATACGGCTGAGCAGGTGCTGCGCTTTCATGCCGGCGCAGTGAACGCCGTTGTTTTCCTCGCCGATGGGCGGTCTGTGACCGGCGGCGCGGATAGCCGCATAGCGATCTGGACATCCGACAAGCAGACGCCCGACCGCGTTCTCGACGGGCACACCGGTCCGGTCGCCTCGCTGGCGGCCTCGCCCGATGGCCGTCTTCTCGCCTCGGCGTCCTGGGACGGGACGGTCCGGCTCTGGCCGTTGCGCGGTGGTCCGCCCAAAATACTCGAAGGACGCGGCCAGAACGTCAACGCCGTAGCCTTTCTGCGCGATGGCAAGACCGCGATCAGCGCCGGCTATGACGGAGCCGTCCGCTTTTGGTCTTGGGGCGATGCGGCCACGCCGCTCGTCGTTACGCTTCCCGCCGCGCTCAACGCTGTTGCCATCGCGCCCACGGGGGAGATCGCCGCTGCGGGCGCGGACGGGAAGGTCTATCTCCTATCGCCTCAAGGCGCCGTTCTCGCAAGCGAGAGCGCGGCGGCGCGCGCGCTCACGGCACTTGCAATATCGGGTGACGGCACGCTCATCGCTGCAGCGAATATCGGCGGGGTCACCATCATCGACCGCGCTGCACGCGAGCCGCCGCGCCTCCTCGCTGCGGCGGCCGGGCCGATCTGGGCCGTGGCTTTTCTGCCCGGCCAACATATCGTCCTGACGGGTGGGGGCGACGGCGTGATCCGCCGCTGGAATGCCGATACTGGCGCAAGCCTCGATGGCGACACGGGTGGTGCCCAGGCCGATCCGCTCGCGGCTTATGCAGGTGATCCCGGCGCGCAGATCTTCCGTGCTTGCATCGCCTGCCACACATTGAAGTCCGGTGAGGGCGAGCGCGCCGGGCCGAGCCTCCACGGCATCTTCGGCCGCCGCATCGCGACGCTGCCGGGTTATGCTTATTCCGACGCCTTAAAGCATCTCGACATCGTCTGGACTCCGAACACGATCGCGAAGCTCTTCGAGTTGGGGCCTACGACCTACACGCCGGGAACCAAGATGCCCGAGCAGCGCATCGGCAACCCCGAGGACCGTGCGGCTCTCGTTGAGTTTCTCGAGCGTGCGACGCGGTGATTGGTGCTCCGGCTTGGCGTTGCGCTCGCGCAGATAAGGCTCTCTCCCCACTTTCAGAACTCTCTTTTCACAATCGTGCGGTCCACCGACAGCGGCCCGGAGCCGAACGCGGCCAGAAAGAGCGCGGCGACACACCAGAGCGCGGAGTAGCCCTCGGCCTTGGACTGCACCTGCTGCAGAAACATCGCTCCCCCGTCGGTGGCCAGGTTGCGCAGCCCGTCTGGCGTGAACAGCGTCTGGCCTGCGGCATTGGCGGCCGCGATACCCTCGGGCGTCAGGGCTAGCGCACCATACGGATGCGCCCAGTGAAACCAAAAGGTGATGGCCAGCATGATTCCATTGGCAAGCGCCGTGGGCCGAGTCAGAAATCCCAGCAAAATCATCCAGCCGCCGACGAATTCCAGCGCCGCCAGCACGGCGGACCAAAGCCAGCCGGGATACATACCGAGGCTTTGGGCAAAGCCCGCCATCGCGAAGGGCGCCTGAATTTTCGGCCATCCCTCGATGACCAGCATGGCGCCCACCAGAACCCGCAACGCGACGAAAGCCAAGGGCTGCGCTAACCGGTCGTAGAACGCTGCCATGAAGGGCAGGATCAGCCGGGAGTCGCTCTGTTTCATCGTTTTCTCCGTCGACGGAAAAAGGGGTGGCCCAGAGACTGCCGCGCCGCTTCCCGCGAACTGCACGCGTGGTTTTCTTCAAGCCGACCGCCAGCTCGGATCGTGCTGCATCGTCCTCAGCGACGGACGACGCACTGCATCCATTGGCCGGTCGCCTCGAAAAGGGTAAGAGCGTCACGCCACCTCGAGCGTTAGTGCCCGCCACCGTTGTCATCAGAAGTCCCTGCTGCTTTCGTCCCTTCGGATTGCTTGCGCCGGGCGGTGGGCAAATGCCAGCCGTACTGGATAGCCATTACACGAAGTCCAAAGCAGACTGCCGCTCCGGTGATCGTTGCCGCAGTAGAGGGAAGGTGCAGCAGACTGCCGACGACGACCACAGCCGCGCCGGCCAAAGCGGCGACGGCGTAAAGATCGGCGCGCAGGACGACCGGAATCTCGGCGAGGAGCACATCTCGCACCATGCCGCCGCCGATTCCGGTCAGCATGCCGAGCAGGGCGGCCATGATCGGATTGAGACCAAAGGCGAGAGCCTTTTGCGTACCGGAGACGGCAAAGAGCGCCAGTCCTGCACCATCGAACAGGAGGACGGAGCTTCGCAGCCGGTCGAGGGTTGCAAACCAGTAGAACGTCACCACGCCCGCTAGGAGTGAAACGGCCAGGTACCGCCAGTCACTGATCGCCGCTGGCGGAACTGCGCCAATCATGAGATCGCGAGCGATACCTCCAAAATTTCCCGCAACGAACGACAGGACGAGAACGCCGAAGATGTCGAGGCGACGCTGCACACCAGCGCTGGCGCCGCTGAGCGCGAACACAAAGGTGCCGATGAGGTCGAGGACCAGCAGGAGCGTGTTCATAAAAGTCGTCGGCCTCCTCACGGCCGAAAGGCGTACTCTACGCCCTTCGGGGTCAATCAGAAGTGGGATGCTGCCCTATGCCGCCGCCAACCATGCCCGCGCGGCGACAATCAGTGCTTCCACGCCCGTCTCGAGGGTCGGATGAATAACGGGCGCAAATTTCGGACTGTGGTTGACGGGAAGATCGTTGATGCGACCTAGCTCCTCGGCTTTCGCGTAAATGTCGCGGTCTGAGCCACCGACAAACCAGAAGACGGAAGGGACATGCCACTCGGTTCCGAATGAACCGAAGTCCTCGCTTGCTGGTGCCGGTCCTGTTTGCCGAACACGTTCGGCAGGAAAATGTCGACGGAATGCATCGACGACCCGCGCACTCGCGTCGACGTCATTCACATTCAAAGGATAGCGGTCCAGCGGCGTTATTTCCGGGGGTCGAGGAGCTCCGGATGCCGCCGCCTCCGCGTTGACGATCCGCTCAATCGCGGCGAGCACACGCTTGCGGACACCGGCGTCGAACGTGCGCACGTTCAGTTTGATGAGTGCCTCATCGGGGATGACGTTCTCCTTGGTACCGGCCTGCAGCGAACCTATGGTGACGACGGCAGCCTCGGCAGCCGCCACCTCGCGCGAGACGACGGTTTGCAGCCGCATCACCGTCGCCGCCGCCATCACGACCGGATCGATGCTGGCCTGCGGCATCGAACCATGGGCGCCGCGTCCGAACAGACGGATTTGCAGACTATCGGCAGCGGAGGTGATCGCCCCCGCGCGCCCGGCCACGGTCCCGGCCGGCCCAACCATGACGTGCTGGCCGAGCACCACGGCAGGCTTCGGGAAGCGGTCGAACAGGCCATCGTCAATCATGGCCTGAGCACCTTCCGCAGTTTCTTCGCCGGGCTGGAAAACTGCCATAAGCGTCCCCCGCCATTCGGCTCGGGCTTGGGCCAAGAGCGTGGCGGCACCGGCAAGCCAGGCCACATGCATGTCGTGGCCGCACATATGTCCTACCGGGACAGTGTCCCCCTCGCGGTCTTTCGCCTTGATCTTGCTTGCATAGGGAAGGCCGGTCGTCTCCTCGACGGGCAGCGCGTCCATGTCGGCGCGCAGCATGACCGTCGGCCCATCGCCGTTGCGAAGCAAACCAACGACACCCGTTTTTCCGACTCCCGTCGTTACCTCGTAGCCGGCGGCCCTAAGCCGGTCCGCCGCCAATCCGGCGGTCCTCGTCTCCTGCATGGACAGCTCGGGATGTGCATGCACATCCTTGTAAAGCGTTTCGATATCCGGGAGGAGGCGATAAAGGTTTTCTAAAACTCGGTCCGTGCCATTGCTGTCCGACGTGCCCATGGATTTGGTCCTTCGCAGTTCGATCGCGTGGCGTCGCGGGTGCGAGCGACCGATTCAGTTATATCTTATATCTCTTCCATCTCTCGCCCGAGCTATTGAAATTCGGAGCGGATCAGCGTGCGAACTGGGTGCGTTCGTCGCCCTGTTCCAGCAGGAGGGCGGTGAACAGGACGATCTTTGCCCGCCAAACGTGCTTTTGCGGGCTGTTCCGTCGCCACCACCCCTTCAAGCGCAGCCCGCTTAGAGCTGCTCAATCGAATCTTCGTTCGCTCGTGCATCCCTCAGACTCGCATACCCGAGTCCGGCAGGGAATCTTCATGCGAATCGAAATGTCAGATTTGATCCACTAGGAGACCGGTCGGAATTATCAGCGGCGCCAATCCGCAAACTGCATCCGCTCCCGCCCAAGGGCCAGCTGGATAGGACCGTGAGGGGTCGATTCAGTCGTTCCCGGCAAGCGATCCGGCGTCGTACACGGGCAGTACGCGCGTTTAGGAGGCGAATGCGGCGAACAATCCCAAAACCGAATCCGGTTGGCATTAGCCACGTCGCCATAAACTTAGCAAGTTGACTTAGAACCTATAGGTTGCGACGGCCCCCGTCTCTGTCGGCATGCGCTCGGTCGGCACCACCACGATTTCGCTTCCGGTCTTGAGCGCGCGCTCGCCAATGTCGTCGAGCAGGTCGTCGATCTCCGGGTGGTCGAGATCATGGAACCCGATCGCACCGGTCGTAGCGTCGAGCGCACCAGGAATGTGCCGGTCGGCGTCGATGAGCAGCGTCGCGATACGGCCGGCCCAGGCCGCCTTGGCAATCTCTGCCAGATCATCCCCGCCAAGACCTTTCGCTTTCGCCGCCAGGAAGCGCTCGATCAGGCCACCGAGCCGTTTCAAATAATATGGCTGAATGACCTGCCAAGCGCGCTCGCGTAAGGCGTCGAGTGACAAGGCGCCCGGGTCGGTATCGATCGCCTCCACTACGAGAAATGGATTGCGGCTCACTGCGCGGAAAACATGATGGTGCTCCGGCAAGGCGGCGAGCAGGAGAGGCAGGCTTGACGGTCGGGAGTGATGCTCCAGCACCGCACGGTCGACCGCGCGGAAGAAGCGCTCGGTGTCTTTGGCGACGGCGTCTTCCTTCACGCCGGTGCCATGGCGCGTCGTCCCGCCTGGCGCCGCCGGGCCATAGACTCGATTCTTGCGCTCGGGCCCGCCGGCCTTTTCGCCGATCACGTCGGTGATGGTACGCGGCACCTCCGGCGCCGGCTCGATCTCATCCAGTACGTCGCGGTTGCCTTCGAACAGCCGCATCTTCTGCCGGTTGAGCCCGAGTATCTGGTACCGATCGGCCGATTGCAGGATGCGCAGGAGCGGTTTCGTATGGAAACTGGCGCCAACGACCGCCAGCTCGGGGACCGGCCGGTGGAGCCTGTACGTCTTGAAGAGTTCGAAGGTCGCGAGGACGGCCAGCCCGTCGAGCGTATGGCTCCAGAACGTTCGATCGTCCGCGAGAGCATAAAACGGCGCCAGGAGAGGTCGCGTATCTCGCGCGGCGTGGTTCTGCTGCAGCGAGGCCTCCAAGCGCTTGACGAGGTTCCGAAACCGGATCGGGTCCTGCTGGTTGTCGGGGTGGTGGCGGTGGGTCGGCTGGTATAGAGAGAGGCAGGGCGGCTCGTGATCCGCCAGCAGCTCCGACCGATACTCGCGCTCCAGCGCATCCATGGACTGCCTCCTTAGCGATAACGATCGGCGTGCCCGCCCCGCAACATGTCAGAGCCGCAGCGGTCAAGCCGCTGTCGGGAACAAGCTCTTCATCTCTTCCGGCAACTGCCCGCGGACTTCCCTGATTTGGCCGGAGGAGACGCTGGCGGCGACCACATTGAAGACAGCACGAAGTGTGGTACCGGCATTCTCTGGAGCGATGCCGAGCGAGCGGGCAAGCTCGTCCGTTATGGCCAGCATCGTTACCGAGCGGTCGGGCCCGCCAAGGCAGTCATCCAGCCCGGACTGGAGCAGCGACGGCAGCTGCGCAATGAGGTGTTGCGCCTCCTCGGGAGTCAGGCGTCGGCACAGCATGCAGACCGCAACGAGCAAGGCGCGTTTGGCGCGCCCCCGGTCCAGTCCGGCTGCATCCGCGACCGCATCGAAGCGCTCGAGCGACATTTCGGTCTCTCCGTGACGGCATGAATGGGCAAAATAGCCGACCCGCTCGCTTGCCGGGTCGGCACAGATCAAGCCGCCTCGACCGATCTAGCGGCGTGCCTGCCCGTATCGGTAAAAGTCCGTCCGCTCTGCTGTGTTCCCTCGCCAGCCGAAAGGGGGAAGCCGGACGCAATCCGGCGGCAGGAACCGGAATTGCCAGCCGCACCAGTGTGCCTGCGGCAAGCGAGACAGGGCGCGGCCGGTCCCTGAATTCTGGCAAAGCGCCTGGCCGGTCTCACCTCGTCGCGGATTGCGGAACCGGAGCGATGAGGCGCGAGTTCATTCAGGAAACAGGGTTCCGATATTCCGATAACGCAAATCGCGGCAGAGAAGGGGGACTTCACAATGGCAATCTTCGATGATCGTAAGAAAGCGTTCGAAGAGCAGTTCAGGCACGAGGAGGATCTCCGTTTTTCGGATCACCGCCCGTGCGAACCGACTGTTCGGCGAATGGGCGGCCGATCTCTTGGGTCTTTCGGAGCTTGAGAAGGAAGGCTATGTGGAAACGGTCGTCCATGCCCAGTTCGAGGAGCCGGGCGTTGTCGCCAAGATGCTCGATGATCTGCGCGCCAAGGGGGTTGCGGCGACCGAGGCCGATTTGCGATTCGCAGCTTCGGCCGGCAGGTTTGTGACCGCGAGTTGGTTCGTGCCGGATCGTGACGTGCCGCGCCAACTCGCTCGAAACCTCAGCGCCGCATCGATCCGGGCGTCAGCCGGAGACCTGTGATGCTGATCGACATCCGCCACCTCGACCACCCGGTATCCAATGCTCTCGAAGATTTCACGAAGCGCCGCATAAGCCGCGCGCTGCGGCCGTTCCAGGACGCGGTCTCACGGGTCGATGTGCGCACCAAGGACGTAAACGGACCGCGTGGCGGCATCGACATCGAGTGTAGCGTGAGCGTGGTGCTTGCGCCGATCGATCAACCAGTGATCGTCACGAGTGCGGCCGCAGACCCTTATGTAGCGATTATGGATGCGACCGCTCGTCTGCATGAGGCCGTTTCCCGGTCCCTGGGGCGCCGTCGCCGCATTGCGCGCTCGGGTGCTCGCGGCTCTAGAGAGACACCGCGGCCTGATGCGGCTGGACCGGCACCTGCGAAGGCACCGCCTGACTCTGGTGGTGTCGCTGCGAAGCCATCGCCTGACACTGGTGTTGGCGGCCAGCGCAGCGACCTCACCGTTACCGCGGCCGACCAGGAGCGACTGAGAAGGTTGATTCGTGCCAGTCAAGACACCCGCGAACGCGACGCCGCGGAGGCTTTAGCCGATGAGCTGGACCGCGCGGAGGTCGTCCCGGCAGAAGACATCGCCGGCAACGTCGTGACCATGAACTCGCGGATCGTGTTCCAAGATGAAGCGACGGGCGAACGTCGCGAAATTTCGCTCGTCTATCCGCAAGACAGCGACCCCGATCAGGGGCGGATTTCCATATTCGCGCCTGTCGGCACCGCGCTGCTCGGCCTTTCCGTGGGGCAGACCATCGATTGGCCGCTTCCACAAGGGCGGCTCAAGCGATACCGCGTTGTCGAGATCGTGTACCAGCCGGAGGCCGCGGGCCACCTGCACCTTTGAAGGTCCGAGTAATGGCGGCGTCGAGATGGCGAGCGCCGCTTTGCCGACCCGCCCCGGACTTTCCTGTCTGCGCAATCAAGCGATATCAGGATGACGTGGAGGTACTTCGGACGGATGTCGCCATCATCGGCGGCGGACTCGGGGCCTGTGCAGCGGCCCTCGCCGCCGCAGGGCGAGTTGCTCGAACTCGCGAGCGTCGCGCATGTGCTTGGCGCCGAAGCGCAAGCCGAAACCGGCGAACCGCACGCGTCGCAGACGGCCGATCCGCGCGATCAGGGGGCCATCACCGTATGCTTTGCCATGGAGCATCGCCCGGGCGAGGACCACACGATCGACATTCCCCGCCAATATGAACTCTGGCGCGATTTTCGCCCGCCCGGATGGCCCGGCCCGCTGCTGAGCTGGACAACACAGCGCCGGAAACACACGAGCCGCTGACCCGCTATCTCTTCACGGCTGACGATGACCGCCCGTGGTGGCGCTTCCAGCGCATCCTGGACCGCACGAACTTCGTTGAAGGCTTTGCGCAGAGCGAGATCACGGTACGCCTCGAAGGTCACCGGTCTGCTCGAAGATCTGGGCATGGAAACGTCCCCGTTGGGAAGCGTCGGCATCGGCCAGCTTCTCGCTCGAATCGATCACTCTTGGGACACGCGCGAAGCGATCCGCGCGCGGATCAGACAGCGGCTGCCCGCGCTCCAGGCTCGAGCGCGGCAGACCAATGAACTTTTGTCACGCTACCTGGGGGAACGAGTGCCGGTTGCGACATCAAAGGCTATAGCGCGATGATCCTTGAGCTCCTGTCGCGCGACCGCCGGCGCCATGCCAGGCTGACCAAAATCATCGTCCTCCGCGTGGAGCGTGTAGGCGCGGCGAACCATCTCGCCATCGGTATCCCATCCATCCCGCATGGGACCGGTCTCGTCCGACCAAGCGCGCTCGCCGCTATTGGGCGCATAGACCGGCGCATTGCCGCTGTGCTCGTAGGCCATCTGGCCGTCGAACATATAGGTGTTGACCGGCACCTTGGGACGGTTGACCGGCAGCTGGTGAAACTCCTTGCCCTTTGCTTGTATATTTGTCCGACGCGAGGCAGAGTTTGTCCTGGTATCGGAGGTCACATGACACTCGATGCGGTCATGCTCTCGCGACTGCAATGGTCTTGGGTCATTGCGTGGCATATTCTGCTCCCGGCATTCACGGTCGGGCTCGCCTCCTATATCGCCGTGCTTGAAGGCCTGCATTTCTTTTCCGGACGCGAAATCTGGTTTCGCATTTCCAACTTTTGGACCAGGATTTTCGCCGTCTCGTTCGGGATGGGCGTAGCCTCCGGCATCATCATGCCGTTTCAGTTTGGCACGAACTGGAGTCGTTTTACCGACGCGACTGCCGACGTGCTCTCGCCCATGATGGCCTATGAAGGCTTAATGGCGTTCTTCTTGGAATCCACTTTCCTGGGAGTTCTACTGTTCGGGCGGCGTTTGGTCCCAAGCTGGGCGCACTTTTTTGCCGCCCTTATGGTCGCGTCTGGAACTCTGCTCTCTTCGTTCTGGATTCTTTCGACAAACTCCTGGATGCAAACCCCCCAGGGATACAAAATTGTCGATGGCCGGTTCGAGCCGGTCGACTGGCTTGCAATTGTCTTCAATCCGTCATTTCCTTATCGGCTCTTCCATAACGTCACCGCCTTCTACATCACCACGGCGTTCGTCGTCATGGGAATCGGCGCGTGGCTCTTGCGGCGTGGCCGAGCATCCGAAGATTCGCGCATGATGATTCGCATGGCGCTCGGTCTTCTGATCATTCTTGTCCCGCTGCAAATATTTCTGGGCGATGAGCACGGGCTCAACACGCTCGAATACCAGCCCGCGAAGCTTGCCGCGATCGAAGGCATCTACACCACTGCGCAGCCTGCACCACTGACATTGTTTGGCATTCCTGACGATCAAGCAGCGACCATGCTCTATCCAGTCGAAATCCCGCACCTCGGCAGTCTGATCCTTACCCACTCATGGGGCGGCGCAATCAAAGGCCTCAAAGACTGGCCGGAGAATGAGCGTCCTCCGGTTGCCCTGCCGTTTTTCGCTTTCCGGATCATGGTCGGCATTGGTTTCATTATGTTGTTTGTGGCGATCGTTGGCGTGGTTCTTCAGCTGCGCGGGAGGCTTTGGGATTCGGATTGGTTCATGCGGATTTGTCCGTGGGTGGCACCGCTGGGATTTATCGCTGTCGTCGCCGGCTGGATAACCACGGAGGTCGGCCGGCAACCCTGGACAGTTTACGGCTTGATGCGCACGGCAGAGTCGGTATCCCCCTCGCTGACAGCAACCGATGTGACGCTCTCGCTCGCCCTCTATATCATCGTATATTTGATCATGTTTCCGACCGGCATCGCTTTCATGGCCATGCTGGTGCGACGCGGGCCACAACAGCAAGATCTCGAGGCGATACGGGTTGAAAGCGGCTTGCCAAACCGCCCGTTCGAAAATGCCGCGCGTACCGCTTCGGACTCGTGATCGGGAAGACGCGATGATCCTCGATCTGGTACCGATTTGGACGATCCTTCTCGGTTTGGCCGTCTTTCATTACGTCGTATTTGACGGTTTCGACCTCGGCGTCGGCATGCTTTACGGATTTGCGCCGAGCGACTCCGATCGCAGCATCGTCATGAGCTCGATTGCGCCCATCTGGGACGGCAACGAGACATGGCTCGTATTTGGCGGACTCGGCTTGTTGGCTGCTTTTCCGCTCGCCTTCGCGATCATTATCCCCGCGGTTTATTTCCCGATCCTGGTCATGTTGCTGGGGCTCGTTTTCCGCGGCGTGGCGTTTCAATTCCGCTTCAAACATTCGGGACTGCGGCAAGTTTGGGATCGCGCCTTCGCCGGTGGCTCGGCAGTGGCGACGTTTGGCCAGGGCGTCGTGCTTGGCGCCTTCATCCAGGGATTCAGGGTCGAGGGTCGGCACTTCACCGGAAGTTCTTTCGATTGGATGACTCCGTTTGCGCTGCTCACCGCGGTTGCGCTGATGTTCGGCTATGGGCTTCTTGGTGCGGGCTGGCTCATACTGAAGACCGAAGGCGAATTGCAGGATTGGGCGCGCAGCGCCGCGCGGGTCTGCCTGGCCGCGGTTCTGATCGCGATCCTGGCGGTCAGCATTTGGACGCCGCTCTCCAATGCGAACGTCGCGCGACGCTGGTTCTCATCGCCGAACATTTTCTTTCTTTCGCCAGTCCCGATCATCACCGCGTTGCTAGCGGCAGGTGAGTGGTATGCGTTGACACATCGACACGAATTGACGCCGTTTCTGGGGGCAATCGCCCTCTTCCTGATGTCCTTCATCGGCATCGCTATCAGTTTGTGGCCAATGATTGTGCCTTTTCATTATTCCCTATGGGAGGCAGCTTCTTCGGAGAGCACACAAGCCTTCCTGCTGATCGGCACTCTTTTGCTGCTGCCGATCATCCTCACATATAGCGCGTGGTCTTATTGGGTCTTCCGCGGAAAAGTGCGAGGTGATGTTGGCTACCGGTGAACTTGAAGCGCAAACGATCAAGACGCCGATGCTGACCCAAACCGGGAGGCGTCGGGATGGCTCGGCGAAACCGGCATGCGCCGACTGATATCACCGAACCGGGCGGCGAACATATTGCCGCGGCAGACCGAGCCGCAGCCGCCGATGTCCCTTCGCTCTTGTGGAGACGGGCAATCAGGCAGCGTCTCCCCAGCAGCATTAGCGCCGCATCAGTCACCTAACCAAGGGCGATTGCGCCATCTATCTCGCGCTGTAGGCCGATCCCTGGCAATCGTAATGTCATCTTGGCCTCCAGCGTCGCATCTGGCTTTATCTTGCCCGTTGAAACTGCTTCTCTCACCGCGGCCTCGATTTCACGCTGCGATGTAACTCCTACGAGCTTGAGGAACTTACGTACTTCCATGTTCAGCCGATCTTCATCCATTGCGCGGTCTCCCCTTGATCATTGATTCTAAATCGCGATGTCGAAAGAGCTCTACGCGTGATCAGCCAAGACCTCGCGCATCAGCTCGCCGGGATAAGACGGCAATCGTTTGATGGGGCGCTTAGGCGCAAAGGTACGTCCACTCTCAACCTTAGATCGTCACGCATTCTGGCGTCGGCGTTCGGCGGCGTCGTTCGGCTATTCCCCCGGCGCCGGCGTTGGCTTTTGCCGTGTCGCGTTCTGTTGGGTGCCGGCCCCCTCCTCCTCGAGCCACAAACTGTGATGCTCTCTGGCCCAATTGACGTCCACCGTGCCGCTGCCCATGGCTTCGAACGCACCCTCCATGCCGATGGTGCCGATGTAGATGTGTCCCAGCATTGCGGCGACGAACAGCATTGCGATGACGCCGTGGACAATCTGGGCCGATTGCATGTTGTGAATGCCCGTGCCATAAAACGGAAACATCAGCACATATCCGCTGATGGCCATCGCTGCCCCGCCCAGCACCACAATCCAATAGATCGCCTTCTGGCCGCCGTTGAACCGCTCGGCGGGCGGTTGGTCATCTCCGACCATCCCGCCTCCCCGCTTGAACCACTCGATGTCCACCTTGTTCGGAATATTGCCTCCGAGCCACATCAAGAAGATCAGGACGACGCCGATCGTGAACGGGAAACTCAGGTAATTGTGGGCATATTTCGCCCATTGCGACCAAGCGGTAAACGCCTCGGGGCTCATCAGCGGCAAAAGCAGCGGCCTGCCAAAAGTGATGTTCAACCCCGACAAGGCAAGAATGACGAAGCAAACCGCGGTCATCCAATGCACGAACCGTTCGAAAGCATCGAAACGTACAATCGTGCGGCCCGAGCGCCCGCTTCCGATGCGTACCATGCCGCGCCACAGATAAAAAAACACGAGCACCGCCAGGACGCCGAGAATTGCAACGGCGCCAATCCAGCGCAGCGTTACATCGTGGAAATGGCGCCAATCACGGCCCGCGGGCTGTTCGATCACTTGGGATTTCACGTCTGGAATGCTGCCGCGACCCACGACCGTGCCGAGCTGCTGCAGAAGTTGATCTTCCTTGACCGAGCTCGCCTGAGGATCGACCGAGGTCGGTTGCTGCGCGCTCGCCGGGTGAAGCCCGCCCGCCAGCAGAAGGAGCGAGAACACAGCGGCGGCGATTCGAAGCTTGGCGAGGAGCATCATTTTCTTGGTCCCTCCATGCTCGGCCAGAGCATCCCGGCCAGCCTTCCCGGCGGCGGCCTCAAAGCACGTTCAACTGACGATGGTTTCGCGATAGGCGGTCTTCCAGCCCCACGCGCCGGAGCCGTAGCCACGCTTGAGCACCCGCTCCTTGTAAATCTGCGCGATGATCTCGCCGTCACCGGCCAAAAGCGATTTGGTCGAGCACATTTCAGCACAGAGAGGCAGCTTGCCTTCGGCAAGGCGGTTCGCGCCATACTTCTCGTATTCGGCCATGCTCCCGTCCGCTTCGGGCCCACCGGCGCAATAGGTGCATTTATCCATCTTGCCGCGCGAGCCGAAATTTCCGACGCGCGGATATTGAGGTGCACCGAACGGACACGCGTAGAAGCAATAGCCACAGCCGATGCAGATGTCCTTTGAGTGAAGCACGACTGCGTCCGCAGTCGTGTAGAACGCATTCACCGGACAAACGGCTTGGCATGGCGCATCGGTGCAATGCATGCACGCCATCGATACCGAACGCTCGCCCGGCTTGCCGTCATCGAGTGTGACGACCCGCCGGCGATTGATCCCCCACGGGACCTCGTTCTCATTCTTGCAGGCGGTGACGCACGCGTTGCATTCGATACAGCGATCAGCGTCACAGAGGAACTTCATCCGAGCCATCTTCGTCTCCTCTTATGCCGCTGTGATCTGACACAGGCTGACTTTCGGCTCCTGCATACCCGTCGCTGGGTCGTAGCCATAGGTCATGATCGTATTGGCGCTCTCGCCAAGTACGTAAGGATCGGCCCCTTGCGGGTATCTCGAGCGCAGATCGACGCCTTCAAACCAACCGCCGAAGTGGAACGGCATCCAGGCCACGCCCTTCCCGACCCGTTCGGTGACCAGCGCCTTCACTTTCGCCTTCGAGCTGTTCTCGGCCCCGGTCACCCACACCCAGCTACCATCCTTGATGCCGCGGGCGGCGGCATCGGCTGTGTTGATCTCGATGAACATGTCCTGCTGCAGCTCGGCGAGCCATTTGTTGGAACGCGTCTCTTCGCCGCCGCCTTCGAACTCCACCAGCCGGCCCGACGAAAGGATCAGCGGGAACTGTTCGGCAATGCGTTTGTCTACAGCGGCCTTCTGGACCGTGAAGCCGATATTCGGCAACCGGAATTGCTTGGCATCGGGCAGAGTCGGATACTTCGAGACGAGCTCGACGCGCGGCGTATAGATCGGCTCGCGGTGCACCGGGGTGGGATCGGGCAGGTTCCAGGCCACCGTTCTGGCTTTGCCGTTGCCGTAAGGCGCACAACCGTGCTTCAACGCAACTCTCTGGATGCCGCCCGACAGATCGGTCGACCACGACACGCTGTCGACCTTGTCGGCGCCACCGCCGACCTTCTCGATAACCGCAACTTCTTCGGAGGTAAGGTCCTTATCCCACCCCAGCTTTTTCAGGACGGCCATGGTGAATTCGGGATAGCCGTCCTTGATGTCAGAGCCCGGCAAGTACGAGCCTTCGGCGAGCAGATTCGCGCCTTTGTACTCGACGCCGAATCGAGCGCGGAAGCCACTGCCGCCGTCCATCGCTGCGACGTCGGCATTGTAAAGAATTGGCGTACCGGGATGCCTGATCTCCGGCTTGCCCCAGCACGGCCACGGCAATCCATAGTAGTCGCCCTTGCACGGACCCTCTGTCGCCCGCAGCGTCACGAGATCGAAATCTTTTTGATTGGCCATGTGGAGCTTCAGTCGTTCGGGCGACTGGCCGGTGTATCCGGTGCTCCAACTTCCGCGATTCATTTCGCGCAAGATGTCTTCCGGGAGCGGCCGTCCATTCTCGACCTTGATGTTCTTGAACATCAGGTCGGCGACTCCGAGTTTCTTGGCCATCAGATAGATGACTTCGTAGTCGTCCTTTGACTCGAAGCTCGGCTTTACGACCTGCTCTCCCCACTGCAGCGACCGGTTCGAGGCGACCCGTGAACCCGAGGTTTCGAACTGGGTGCATACCGGCAGAAGGTACATGTTGTCCTTGCGTCCGGCTTGGACCGCGAGCGAAGCCCAGGTCGTCGGATGCGGGTCGGCGACGACCAGCAAATCGAGCTTCGCCAAACCTTTCATCGACTCCGGGATGCGCGTGATGCTGTTGCTGGCGTGTCCCTGAACGAACATCGCGCGGACATTGTCTTTCTGGTCGACCTGGTCTTTCGGGAGCAACACCGCGTCGAACCATCGCGTCAGCGGGATGCCCGCGGTCTCCATGGATTTCTTGGAATCGAACCGCGACAGGAGATAATCGTAATCGACCTCCCAAACGCGGCTCCAGTGCTTCCATGCTCCCTCCGTAAGCCCGTAGTAGAAGGGCAAAGTCACGACATCGAGGCCAATGTCGGTTGCGCCTTGGACATTGTCATGGCCACGGAAAATATTCGCGCCCGTCCCGGGCTTGCCGACGTTGCCCGTCGATAACAGCGCGATGCAACTCGCGCGCACATTGGCGGTGCCGACGGTATGCTGCGTTTGCCCCATGCACCAGATCAGCGTCGCAGGCTTTTGCTTGGCAAACATTTCGGCGACGCGTTTGAGCTGCTCGCCGGGAACGCCGCTGACGCGCTCGACCTCGTCGGGGGTCCATCGATCGATTTCTTTGCGGGTCTCGTCGAAGCCGTAGACGCGTTGTTTGATGAACTTCTTGTCCTCCCAGCCGTTTTGGAAGATGTGCCACATCATGCCCATGAGCACAGGGATGTCCGTCCCAGGGCGGATGCGCACATATTCCGTTGCGTGCGCGGCGGTGCGGGTGAGGCGCGGATCGATAACGATGAAATTCGACCTGTTGAGTTCGGCGCCCTCGAGCAGATGCTGCAGCGATACCGGATGGGCCTCGGCCGGATTGCCCCCCATAATAATCAGGGTCTTGGCGTTGCGGATGTCGTTGAAGCTATTGGTCATCGCTCCGTAGCCCCAGGTATTGGCCACGCCGGTGACGGTCGTCGAATGGCAGATTCGCGCTTGGTGATCTTGATTGTTGGTTCCCCAAAACGCCGCCAGCTTGCGGAAAACGTAGGTGCCTTCATTCGAGAACTTGGCGGAGCCTAGCCAATAGACGGAATCCGGCCCGGATTTTTCTCGGATCTCCATCATCTTGTTGCCGATCTCGTCGATGGCCTGGTCCCATTTGATGCGGGTCCATTGGCCGTTGACGAGCTTCAGCGGGTACTTCAGCCGGCGGTCGCCATGGACCAGCTCGCGGACGGATGCGCCCTTCGCGCAATGGGAGCCGCGATTGATCGGGCTATCCCAGCTCGGCTCCTGTCCAATCCACACGCCGTTCGAGACCTCCGCGGTCACCGTGCATCCCACTGCGCAATGTGTGCAAACATTCTTGCGGATGGCCACGGCGGCGCCCGTTGCAGGCGGCGGCCCGGCCTTTGCCTGACGGACGCTGCCGAGCGGCAATGCACCGAGCGCTGCAAGACCACCGGCAACCAGACCTGAGCGGCGCAAAAACGAGCGGCGGTCGAGGCCGCAGTTCGATTGGTCCGCGAAAGCGGCGAAAGCTTCGTGCCGTGCTCGACGTTCGGTTCGCCTGATCAACATCGGCGCCTCCCTTACTTCGACGTTGGATACCGGTTGACCCGGTAAAAGGTCTGCACCTCGGCGGAATCCGCCTTGTAGCGAGGTTTGCGCTTTTCGTCGTTGCTCTCGCTATCGGCCATGGCCTCGGGCGTTAACGGCGCCACGGAAGCAACCGCCGTCGCACCCACCCCCAGCGCCCGCAGGAAATCACGACGTCCGAGAGCCGTCTTGCGTTCCCGTGCCATCGCCTCCTCCTCTTCCGGTTCCCTTGCGCTCGCTCAAGGCGATAGCGCAAATGCTTCGGTCTCGATCTCGATAAAAAGACGCCCCACTGCGCCGACATGGCGATAGAACTCGGCAGATTCTGCCGCTTCCAGATCGGCGAAGAAGCGCCCGATCCACGGAGCGAGATGTTTTTCGAATATCTGTCGCTGCACCTCGATGGACGCAGATACCCGCCCGGCGACCAAGCTCGCCATGATCTCGCACAGCATGGCGGCGTGGTCCTCGGGCTCGCGTTGCTCCTCGGCACGCTCGATACCGAGCCCGCTGAGATCGGCCCGCAACCGCGCCAGCGGGCGCTCGTTGAGAAAGCCGGTAAGATAGTACGAGCCATAGGGAAGGAGTTCGCCACGGCCGACGCCGATGAAGAGATCGAAGAACTCGCGTGCGATCGTTTCGGCGCTCGCCGCGTCCGCGGCTTGCGCAAGCGCAGCGTGCGCGGCGCCCAGCGGGGTGGCATCCCCGCGCAACCTGCCGAGGCGATCGAGCAGCTCCTCCTCCGGGGCGCGCGCCAGCAGCACGGCGAGCAGCGCATATTCTCGCGCGCGTGCGACATCGACATCGTCAAGCTGGTCGCGCTCTTCGCGATAAAGGTCAGGTCGCAGGGCCGCGCGCGCCACGCCGGTTGCAGCCTCCACCGCCAAGACACGCTCGGCTGGGACCCGTGACCAATTGGAAACGGAGGGTTGTGATATGCCGATCCGCCGTGCCAACTCTGTGATGCCGCCGGCGGCGCGGATCGCTTCTTCAAGTCCTGGATCGCTCATGCCAATCCCACAACGGCGTGAAGCGGTTCCCATCGCGGTGAGCGTCACCGTCAGCGATTAGGTTAATAGCCTCGGGCTATGGAAACAATCCTTATTCTGGAAGCGCGCTGCCGTGCCGGTGTCGGGGAGCGCGGAAGCTGCCTGGTCGCCCTCCACGCTGTTTTTGCATTGCAGTATCGTTGGCGGCACTGGCATCGGCAACAGATGAGGGATGGTTGCAATCCGCAGCAGGGCTTTCTCTTTCTGCTGGTCGGTTTCGGCCTGCGTCGCCGGCCGTCGGCTCTGGGCAGGCGGTTGCCGCTGTGGCTTGATCGTCCGCCCTTTGCGCGGAACGAGAGGACGCGATTTCACCGGTCTCCGACTCACTCATCATGCGAGAGAGGAGACGGCGTACGTCCTCGGCGGTCACGGAACCGAAGCCTGGGATACTGCCGGGCGCATTGAAGTTGCACGAATTTTCGGACAGACCGACAAAGTCGCGGATCACAGGGTCGGTTGACCATGCGCGGCGGAGCGCTGCGCGTGCGAGATCGGCGGGCACGCCGGGCGCCAAAAATGCCCGAACATCGGCGCCCGGGCCAATCGACTCGATTGACGGCAAGCTGGAGAGATCCAGGGGAAGCTGCGGTTCTTCCGGCGGGGCAGCGATCGCAGAAGCGTCGGATGCAACGCCGATCGCCTCGCTTTTCGGTTTCGGCAAGCCGCGCGCGTCCGAAATGGCCCGACGCTTGCGGCGCGCCCAACGTCCGAGAAAACTCTCGTCATCGCTCATTGGTGCTCCCGACCCTTCGGGCGGCGGCGCGCCAGCGCCTCCGGATCGGCGCGGTCGCGCTGGCGTTTCTCGAAAACCTCTTCGACATGGTATTCGGCAACGAAGTTGGCAATGGTTTCGCGGAGAAACGCGGGCATAGCGACCGCTTCGATGATACCCTGACCTGGTTCCGTGAGGCCTTCGCCTTCCGCCGGATCTGCGGTGACCGCGGCGATTTCATAGGGCGTGTCACTCCCTGCTTTTTGCAACGCAACCCAGATGGCAGGGGCCCCGGATGCGAGGTTTCGGCGATAATTGTCTGTCTCGCTGCGATAGAGCTCGATTTCGGATGCGCCCGCGTAGAAGGTTATCTTTTCCCCTTCGATCGCGAGCGGCGTCCACGGAGCCGCGGCGGGCACGCCGGTCAGCACGGCGACCGGGCGCCAGACGACATCCGCCCAAGGCGAGGCCGCCTTACATCGTTCGACAACCACGCCGACGGGAATCCGCAGAACTGGCGCGGCGGCGCTCATGTGATCGGCGCCGGATGCCGGGCGGGCAATCCCGTCAACAAGTTCTGCGGCTTCATGCGCAGCACGTTTTCGTCCGTCATGGCGAGAAAGAGATAGATGGGCTCGTCATCTCCCGATGCCGTGGCTGCCCGTTCCGGCCGGAGGAATGTCAGGCGGAAGAGCGCTACGACGCGACTGCGCGTCAACTCGTCGAGCTTATCGCCCTTCCACATTGCGTCGCCGATGCGCGTGCCCTCGGCGTCGAGACCGACATACCAGCTCAGAGGAACGTCGCGCATTTCGCTCTTCGGTTCGATCTGCACATCCGCCGACAGCATGTGCTTCACCCATCGCTCCAGCACGGTGCCGAGCGCCGCTGCGCCACGGCGGCCGACGGTCAAGTCGAGCGCCATGTCGAAGAGATCGCTGCGATCCCAATAGGACTGGGCGTTATCGTCCCTGAGAATGTCGATCTCCGCAGCTGCGGGAATTCCCAACATCGACACCAGCGGCGACAGCGGAGCGGCTCCTGTGCCGGCGATCTTTTCCTCGTCGGCCGCGATGAGCGCCCCCTGATGCGTCGTCATTCGCTGAGGCCGAAAGCACAACTCGGCTGCGCGCAGGACGAACGGATCATCGCAGCCGTCGAGAACGTTGCGCAGAATGAGGTGAACGAGCTGATTGAGGAAGATCGGCGGCGTCTTCGCGGCATTCACGCGCACGAGATCGAGATACGCCGCTTCGATCGTCTTGTGACGCGACAGATGATCGCGAAACGCGATCATCAGTTCCCAATTCTCTCGCGCATCGGCATCGGCGACCGCGGCAATCTCTTCCTTGCCGACGGGGCGCCACGGATCGGCGAGCAAGGCTTCATGCAGAGCGCGCTCGGCCGCACATGCATCGCGCGGCGGCGCGAGCTCGGGCCGCGCCAGATAGGCTTTCAAAAATTCGTCGGTGATCAGCAACCAGCCGCTGGCGTCGCGATCCGTCAGATGATGGCCGCAAGAGAGCCAGAAATCCGTCATCGGTGCTCTCCGCCTGTCCGCTCGGCGATGTCAGCCGCGTCGTTCTCGGATTCGGCGTCGGCGAAGGAAAAGACCCGCCATGTCTTGAAGTCGCCGGACCGCCGCAGGCTTCGGAAAGATTCGCGGATGGTTCCGCCTTCACCCGCGCGATGAACCGCAATCAGCGTATCCGGCGGATGGACGCACAGCGACGCCGCAAAATCGATCTCCTCCTCGGCCGCCTTGCGGGCAGCCATGAGATCGGGGGCGCCAAACCGCTCGAAGAGGCAGCGGGCTACGACCTCGATCGCCGCGTGGCGTTGCTCAAGGTCGGCCTCGACGATTTGGGCAAGGGTTGACCAGCCGAGCGAAGGGACGCCAAGAAAGCCGCTGCGGAAGGCTGCCAGGTCTTTTCCGGACAGCGCGGCCGGATCCAAATCGGAAAAGACAAATGCGCCGGAAATCGCCCATTCGCCCGGTGCGGCGGCCGGGGAGAAGATGAACGTGTCCGACGGGTCGAGGCGGATGGTCCGCAAGAGCCTCATAGACGCGGTCCCCCCGTCTTTGGATCGAGCCACGATGGCGCTTTCAGCGCGCGGCGCAATTTTCGGCATTTGACGGGTCCGCCCGAGCGATGAACGAGAAGATCGCCGCTTTCGTCAATATTGGCGAGAGTCCCTTGCCGGGATTCGAGCTTCGATTGATATTCCCTTGCAATAACGGCGAAGCCATCCTCCTGCCAATGGTCGATCGCTGTCATAAGGTGCCGCGCAAAGCCTTCGGCCAGCCGCTCCGATCTCACATCGCTGAATCCCTCATCCTCGAGCGCCGTCGCAAGCGGATGCAGGCCTGCCTCGCCGCTCATCGAAACGGTCCGAATTGCCGCACCGAAAACGAGCCAGTCCGGGATCGCGTCCTCCTTGGCGCCATCCGGCCAAGCGAGCCGCCCGCCGCCAATGAGACCGCGATCGACCAAAACCGCATCCGGCCATGCAATGACGATTGGTTTTTCCGGCGGCGCAAGCGCCGCGAGTGCATCGGCGAGCGCGTTCATGGCCACATAGAAGACGCGCCGTGCCGCACCGAGCGGCTCATCCGGCTCCAGCACCACCGCGAATTCGGCGAGGTCGAAGCGGCCGACAAACACCAGCGTCCCCGCGCCGAGTTCGCCGGCATGGGCGCGGGCATGAGCGAAAGCGTCGCCGACCTCGCGCAGCACCACCGACCGGAATGGCGGCGGCAGGTCGAAAGCGCGCAAATCCGGTTTTGATATCGGGCTGCCTCGTTGCAGCGGCATTTCCGATCCTCGCCCCGGTCTCAATTCCTGCTACAGTATAGCCTCGCATTGCGCCGGGGTCAGTCCCGGCGAGGACGTGCCCATGGCGGAGACACAGAAGGCCGGTCGGCACAAGATTTTGGTTTGTAGCTGCGAAGACACGATGCCGCTCGACGGCCGGGTCTTGGCGCGCGGCTGCGGCAATGCCGAGATCGTCGGCGGGCGCCAGCTTTGCCGAGCCGAACTCGGGCGCTTTCGTGCGCTCATGGGCTCCGGCGCGCCGATCACGGTCGGCTGTACGCAGGAAGCGCCGCTGTTTCGCGACATCGCTTCGGAAAGCGGCAGCGAGGTCGCCTTCGTCAACATCCGCGAAACCGCCGGCTGGTCGAGCGAAGCCGCGAAGGCCGGGCCGAAGATGGCAGCGCTTGTCGCGGCCGCGGCCGAGCCGATGCCCGACATCCCCTTCGTTCAGTTGAAAAGCGCCGGCGTGGTTCTCGTCTATGGCTGCGACGAGCGGGCGATCGAGGCATCGGACCTGCTCAAGGAGCATCTCGATGTCACGACTTTGGTCAAGCGGCCCGATGATCTGACGCCGCAGCGTGCGACCGAGTACCCGATCGCGAAGGGGACGATCCGCACGGCGAAAGGTCAGCTTGGCGGTTTCGAGGTCGTTGTCGATGATTATGCACTGCCGCAGCCATCCTCGCGCGGCGTGCTGAGTTTCGGGCCGGCGCGAAACGGCGCCGTTTCGCGTTGCGACATATTGCTCGACCTCTCCGGTGCGCCGCCGCTCTTCCCCGCGGCGGAGCTGCGCGACGGTTACCTGCGTGCCGATCCTCGCGATCGTGCGGCGATGCTTGAGGCCGTGTTGCGTGCGCGCGACCTGGTCGGTGAGTTCGACAAGCCGCGTTATGTAACGTTCACGGCCGATCTGTGCGCGCATTCGCGCTCGCAGATCGTCGGCTGTCACCGCTGCCTCGATCTTTGCCCGACCAGCGCGATCACGCCGGCGGGCGATCATGTCTTGATCGACGAGAAGATCTGCGCCGGCTGCGGCCAATGTGCCGCGGCCTGTCCGACGGGAGCGGCCGAATACGCGCTGCCCCCGGCGGATGCGTTGATGCGCAAGCTGCGCACCTTGCTTACCGTCTATCGCGAAGCAGGCGGAGCTTCGCCCGTTCTCCTGTTTCACGACGATAGTCATGGAGGCGCGCTCATCGATGCCCTTGCTCGTCACGGCGACGGGCTGCCCGCCAATGTCCTTCCGCTTGCGGTCAACGAAGTGACGCAGATCGGTCTGGAATCGCTGCTGGCTGCATTCGCTTACGGCGCCGCGGCGGCGCGCGTGATGCTGCGTGCCAAGCCGCGCCACGATCCGACCGGCCTTTACAATACGATTGCGCTTGCCGCGCCGATCCTTGCCGGCTTGGGCTTCGCCGGCGAACGCGCGGCGACCATCGAGACCGACGACCCCTTTGCACTCGGCGAGGCGCTACGCGCGATCGAATCGGGCGAAACGGCGCGTCAGCCGGCAAGCTTTCTGCCTGTCGGCGGCAAGCGCGACATCTTGCGCTTTGCGCTGCGGGAGCTCCATCGCGTTGCTCCAGCGCCGGCCGACATCGTTGCGTTGCCGGCCGGCGCGCCGTTCGGCGCCGTCGAGATCAAAGCCGACGGCTGCACGCTGTGCTTGGCCTGCGTTTCGGCCTGTCCCACAGGCGCCTTGTCGGACGATCCAGACCGGCCATTGCTGCGCTTTACCGAAGACGCCTGCGTGCAATGCGGCCTTTGCAAGGCGACGTGCCCGGAAAAGGTGATCACCCTTACGCCGCGCATTGCATTCGGCGCCTCGGCCACGACCCCGCGCGTGCTCAAGCAGGAAGAGCCGTTCCATTGTATCCGTTGCGGAAAGCCGTTCGGCGTCAAGAGCACGATCGAGCGCGTTGCTGCCAAGCTCGAGGGCAAGCATTGGATGTATCGCGGCTCGCCAAGCCGGATCGACGTCATCAAGATGTGTGAGGACTGCCGAGTCGTCTCCATCACCGCGGAAGGCTTCGATCCCTACGGCGCGCCGGCGCGGCCGAAGACGCGTACGACAGATGATTACCTTCGCGAGCGCAAGCAGAAGCCGACGACCTGATAAATTCGTCGCACATTCGATAAGCCTGGCGGAACCGTCTGCCTAGCCCCTTGGAATGCCCCGATGGAACCAAGAATTAAGAGGTCGGGCCGCTTGCTCCGAAATCGGCCGCGCCAGCTGGACGTTGGCAGGCAATATCGATTAAGACGACCACTGTCGCAGCTCTCCGAGTACACTTGAAATGACAGGCCCGCGTCGCTTAGCCTTAACCGAGAACCTTTAGTGGAGGGCCGGAATGCGCAGTTTTGTTGCCGCGTGCATTGCTCTTGTCGTGATTGCAGGAATCGGTGCTATCGGGCTGCACTTCCTGCAAGAACCTGTCGACGTCGCCTTCGCCACTAAAAGCGTACGACTTTGAGCGAAGAACGTTCAGGTGGGCCATGAACCCCGCCGACATCTATTCCGATAAGCTAGCCCTCTCTGGTGTCCGAGTCCCAAATTGGCATTCTGTGGCGGTTCCCGCTAGTCTAAGCCGTTGTAAAAAACGGTCACCGCGCAATAGATCGCAAGAAGCGTTCTATCTGTCCATTTCAAAAGCGAGCGGCCGGCGCGCAAGTCCTTGATAGAATTGAGGATTGCGGGTGTAGCTCAATGGTAGAGCAGAAGCTTCCCAAGCTTACGACGAGGGTTCGATTCCCTTCACCCGCTCCAAGCCCTTCACCGGGCTAGAAGTCCGTTCACGTCAAAAAGCCCGGCGCAAGGAACACCCGCAACCGGCGCTTCCGAGCGCGCTGCTTCTCTCTGAGCGCGCTCGCTCGGGCGCTCGCTGCCGCGTCAGCGGGCGAGAACCGCGCTTGGCGATGCGGCAGGCCCATCGATCGTCCGCACCCGCGCGGCCGGCAGCTCGATCTCGATTTCCAGCCGCGAGATGCGCTCGCCGCGCTGCAGCCGCATCTGCACCTTGTCGCTCGC
>DATEKG010000199.1:0-8335 GCA_035277565.1 Pseudolabrys sp. | reverse complement strand
CTGATCCCGAGGCGGCGCGCGCCTATTGGACGACGAACAGGGGCGGCGCCGACCGCGCGTTCCGCGCCGCGCGGCGCCATAGTCGGGTCGTGCGGGTTCTCCGCATCGCGATTCCTGCAATCGTGTCCCTGGTGCTGCTCGCTACAATCCTGGTCACCTACCTCAATCCGTTGCGCATGCTCGCGAAGCTTCCGGTCAACCTGGACAATCTCGTCGTCTCGGGAACCAAAGTGACGATGGAGCAACCGCGCCTGTCGGGATTCACACGCGATGCCCGCGCCTATGAGCTGACGGCGGATACGGCCGCACAAGACATGACCAAGCCTGACATGGTCGAGCTTCACAATATCCGCGCCAAGGTCGAGATGCAGGACAAGAGCAAGATTGAGCTGAGCGCGGCGACTGGGCTCTATGACGCCAAGGCCGAGACCATCAGACTGGACCACGACATTCTTCTTAATTCGTCGGCCGGATATCAGGGGCGCCTGAGCGAGGCGCTGGTCGATATCCGCAAGGGCAATGTCAGCTCACAGCATCCGGTCGAAGTCCGGATGCTGCAGGGCACGCTCAACGCCAACCGGTTGGACATCGTCGATTCCGGCGACATCATCCGCTTCCACGACGGTGTGGTGATGGATATGACCTTGAATCAGCCGGAAGCATCCAGGGCGGGCGCGCAATGACCGCGGGGCGTGCAGCCGGCCTGCTCCTCGCCGCGGGGCTCGCCACGATTTGTGCCGCCGCCCACGGCCAGAGTGTTTCGAAGGGGCCGCCGAACGCATTGCAGGGGTTCTCGCAAAATCGCAATCAGCCTGTGCATATCGAAGCGGCCACGCTGGAAGTGCGTGACAAGCAGAAGGAGGCGACCTTCAGCGGCGATGTTCGCGTGAAGCAGGGCGATACGGCTCTGCGCTGCAAATCACTCGTCGTTTTCTACGAGCAGGACGGCGAAAACGACAACAAAGGCAAAACGCTTCAGGCGGCCGCGCCAGGGCCCGGCGGCGAGCAGCGGATCAAGCGCCTGGAAGCGCGCGGCGGGGTCGTAGTGACGCAAAAAGACCAGACCGCGACGGGAGAGCTCGGCGTTTTCGACATGAAATCGAACACGGTGACCTTGACCGGGAATCCGGTCGTCATGACGCAAGGCCAGAATGTGTTGCGCGGCGGGAAACTGGTTGTTGATTTGACCAGCGGGGTGTCGCGCGTCGAAGGTGGCCGGGTGCAGGGGTTGATTATTCCTGGTGGCGCCGGCCCCGACCTGAAGCCCAATGGAAACGGCCAGGGATCGGGTCCTATCCCTGTCCGGCCGTTCAACAATTGAACCGCGCGGCGGGTGCTGTCATTCCGGTGAGGTTTCAGAAATCAGCTGATGCCGCGACAGCGACCTTGCTCGATCGGTCCACGCGCCGCGAGGTAGCCCGGTGAACATCCTTTCGCTGTTTTGGCGCAAAGCCCCGCAAGGCCGGCGCGTCCTGACGCCGATCGATGCGCGCGCACGTCACGCTGCGGCGAATGTGCAAGGCGAGTCCGGGCAGCGGTCCTACAGTGCGCCGCAGAACGGCGGGGCCCAGCGCCAGCAACGTCGTGAAGGTGATGGCCGGCAGACGGCGCGGCATGCATATCTTGCTGCGCATGGCGTCGAAAAAAGCTTCGGCGGGCGCATGGTCGTCAAGGGTGTGACGCTTTATGTGAGGCGCGGCGAAGCCGTTGGACTTCTTGGACCCAATGGTGCCGGCAAGACCACCGTTTTCTACATGATCACCGGCCTGATCGGCGCCGATCGAGGCCGTATCGAACTCGACGGCTACGATGTCACCGGCCTGCCGATGTATCAGCGGGCACGGCTCGGTATCGGGTACCTGCCGCAGGAGGCTTCGATTTTTCGCGGCCTCAATGTGGAAGAGAATATTCGTGCAGTCCTGGAAGTCGTCGAGCCGGACCGCCGTCGGCGCGATGCGGACCTCAATGCATTGCTTGAGGAGTTCAATATTGCGCGCCTGCGGAAGACGCCCACGATTGCGCTGTCCGGCGGCGAGCGGCGGCGCGTAGAGATTGCGCGGGCGCTGGCGACGCGGCCGAGCTATATGCTGCTTGACGAACCCTTTGCCGGAATCGACCCGATCGCTGTTGGCGACATTCAGGCCCTTGTGCGGCACCTGACGAATCGCGGCATCGGCGTGCTTATCACCGACCACAATGTGCGCGAAACTCTCGGCCTCACCGATCGTGCCTACATTATTTATTCCGGCGAGGTTCTCATGGAGGGGCGCGCCGACGACATCGTCAACAATCCCGATGTGCGTCGACTCTATCTCGGCGAAGAATTCAAGCTTTAAGGCCGGCCGGCAAAAAGTTAACGCGCACAAATATTGTGCAGCGTCTGCACGCGGAATCACATATCGCAGCTCCGGGCCAACTGCTATAAACAAGCAAGAATCGGACCAGATTCGCGCCGGGATCCCAAAGCATGGCCTTGTCGCAGAGACTGGAGTTTCGCCAGACGCAAGCGCTGGTGATGACGCCGCAGCTGATGCAAGCCATCAAGCTGCTGCAACTCTCCAGTCTCGATTTGGCCGCCTATGTCGAAGGTGAGCTCGAACGCAATCCGTTGCTTGAGCGTGCTTCAGAAGATGAAGCCGCGTCCGCCGCCGAACCAGCCCGGCCTGCCGACCACGCCGAAAACGATGCGCCGGCTTCAGACTGGATCGATGCCGATCTCGAGACGAGCCGGCAGTCGATGGAGCAGGGTCTCGGCACCGAACTGGAAAATGTCTTTCCCGACGATGGCGCTGAAAGAAATCCGACCCCGCACGAAGCGCCGCCTCCGGCCTATTCGGAATGGTCGGGCGGCGGGCAGGCAGGAGGCGAAGATTACAATCTTGAGGCCTTTGCCTCGGCGGAAGTAACGCTGGCCGATCACCTCGCCGAGCAGCTCGCGCTTGCGATCTCGAATCCGGCGGGCCGGATGATTGGCCAATACCTGATCGACATGGTTGACGAGGCCGGCTATCTGGCCGGCGAGCTCGACGCGGTCGCCGACAAGCTCGGCGCGCGCCGCAGTGACGTAGAGCTCGTCCTTTCCGTGCTGCAGACCTTCGATCCGCCGGGCGTGTGCGCGCGCAACCTCACCGAATGCCTGGCCATACAGCTCAGGGATCGTGACCGCTATGACCCGGCCATGCAGACGCTGGTCGCCCATCTTGATCTCGTCGCCAAACGCGATCTGGCTGCATTGCGGCGTCTCTGCGGTGTCAGTGACGAAGATCTGGCAGATATGATCGCGGAAATCCGTATGCTCAATCCCAAGCCGGGGTCGAGCTTCGGATCGACCATTGTTCAGCCGATCGTGCCGGATGTGTATGTGCGCGCCGCACCGGACGGCACCTGGCAGGTCGAACTCAATTCCGACACTCTGCCGAAAGTGCTTATCAATCAGCGCTACTACTCGCGGGTGTCAAAGACGACGCGCGACGACAAGGAAAAGGCCTATATTGCGGATTGCCTGCAAACCGCAACGTGGCTGGTGCGCGCGCTTGACCAGCGGGCCAAGACAATTCTGAAAGTATCGAGCGAAATCGTGCGGCAGCAGGACGGTTTCTTTGCCCACGGCGTACAGCATTTGCGTCCGCTCAATCTGAAGACCATCGCCGACGCAATCGGCATGCACGAGTCGACTGTATCCCGTGTAACCGCCAACAAATACATGGCGACAAGCCGCGGGATATTCGAGTTGAAATATTTTTTCACATCGGCGATTGCCGCTGCCGGCGGTGGCGAAGCGCATTCGGCTGAGGCTGTGCGCCATCGTATTCGCCAGCTGATCGACGAGGAAAGAATCGACGGTGTCCTTTCCGACGACACAATCGTGGAAAAGTTGCGTGATGCAGGCATTGACATTGCCCGCCGCACGGTTGCGAAATATCGGGAAGCGATGCGCATTCCTTCATCGGTGCAGCGCCGCCGCGAAAAGCAGACGGCAGGCGGCTGAACGAAGGCATTGACCTCAGGCACTTTTTCAAGCTGGATTCTTCAGGCCGGGCTGACACAATGGACGTGCCAAATGTTCCTATGGAGGCAAGCAATGCCTTTACGGGTTTCGGGCCGCAACATCAGCGTCGGCGCTGCGCTGCAAAGAAAAATTACAGACCGCGTTGAGGCAGCAACCTCGAAATATTTCCGCGGAGGCTATTCCGGCCACGCGACGGTCGGCAGGGATGGATTCGGGTTCCGCACGGAATGCGTCTTGCATCTCGATTCAGGAGCGCTGCTCGACGCCGAAGGGATGGCCTCCGATGCTTATGAGAGCGCAGAACAGGCCGCGATCCGCATTGAAAAGCGTTTGCGGCGATATAAACGCCGCCGCAAGGATCATCAGGCCCGCCGGGGCCGCTAAAAATCATCGAATTGACAGGAAAATCGGGAATCAAATACCAGGATCGGCCATTGACGCGAAGGCGGACGCCTCCTATGGTCCGCCGCCTTCAACAACCCCCTCAGCAATTCGGCGCCGTTAACTTCGATCATCGAACACGTTCGACCACATCCATGACGCTCACCGATCTTGTTGCGCCGAATGCCGTCATTGCAGCCCTGAAGGTTGGCAGCAAGAAGCAGGCGATTCAGGAACTCGCTGCGCGCGCGGCGGAGCTCACGGGGCAGAGCGAGAAGACGATCCTTGAAATCCTTCTGCAGCGGGAAAAGCTTGGCTCGACGGCGGTTGGCAACGGCGTTGCTATTCCGCATGGCAAAATGCCAAAGCTCGGCCGGCTGTTTGGCCTGTTTGCGCGGCTTCAGCGCCCGATCGATTTCGAGGCGCTCGACAATCAGCCTGTCGATCTGATTTTTCTTTTGCTCGCACCGGAAGCGGCCGGCGCCGATCACCTCAAGGCGCTCGCCCGTGTTGCGCGGCAATTGCGCGATCCTGAAATCGCGCGTCGCCTGCGCGAATCCAGCGATGCCGAATCGCTCCACGCTGTTCTTGCCATGCCGCCGGCATCGACTGCCGCTTGATCACGATCGCCACGTTTTATCCGCCATCGGGAATCGAAAGAGCGCGGGACCATTCGGTCTCCGCGCTCCGGTTGAATTCTGCCGACCGGTTTCCGGTCAGTGCACGCTTACCGGCTCAAGCTCCTGACTCCAGGCGTTTGCGAGCGCGGCCTCGCGCGTATCGGTAAGCATGATCGGAGTGCCGTCCGCGGCGTGCAGCGCAAACAGTTTGATGCCGGGCGCAATCTTCGGCGCCTGCGGAAACAGCGCAGCGACATCTTCCGAACGAATTGTCCGGACATAGGCAAGCCGGCCGTCGCCGAGCTGTGCCAGCGCCTCCTGCGTGATTACCGGGTGAGCCGTATTCGGTTCAATGTATTTGTCGTTGGTCATGGCCCTCGACTCCTTTCTGATTCAACGCTTGACGCGGTCGAGTCCTTCTTCACGAGTCCGTCATTCCTGCTCATTGATGGCAATTGTCTTCACGATCCGTTCCGGATGCGGCCGGACGAGATCAACCGACAAAAGTCCGTTCTTCAAATCCGCACCAAGGACCTCCATACCGTCGCACAGCACGAAAGTGCGCTGGAACTGGCGCGCGGCAATGCCGCGATGGAGATATTGGCGGGTTTTGTCGTCCTGCTGACGCCCACGGATCACCAGCTGGCTTTCCTCGATGCTGACATCGAGTTGATCACGGGTGAAACCGGCCACAGCGAGCGTGATGCGCAGACGCTCCGGGTTTTGCCCGTCGCGCGGCAATCGCTCGATATTATAGGGCGGGTAGCCATCAGACCCCTTGGCAACGCGATCGAGCACGCGCTCGATTTCGTCAAAGCCCAGGAGGAATGGGCTGGATAAGGACGGAACTCGCGACATTGGTCTCAAAGCCCTCGCTTGAAGCGACTTTGACGGGGCCCCTTCCAGGCACCCCAATCTCCCGGCAACTGCCGGGCGATCGCCACTAATATGGGCGGGCCGGGTTAAAGGTTCAAGAACAAGGGGAATTTGCCTTTAATGCCCCTATAATTGATGTTTCACGTGGGTTCTTCATGGACAAGGTGCCGCAGTTCCCGCCGTTGACGGTGCGCGCCGTGCGCGCCACTCCGGTCGAGGTTCCGCTCAACTTTGTTCTCGGCACCAGCGCGACAGCAGTGCACCGTGCGCCGCTCGTCCTCATCGATGTCGAGACCGAGGAAGGGGTGACCGGCCGCAACTATCTTTTTTGTTACCTGTCGGCGGCGGCACCTGCCGTCATAAGCCTCTTGGGAGAAGTCGAGCGGGTCGTAAAGGGCGAAACCATCGTCCCGGCGCGGCTTTGGGCAAGGCTCGCCAAGCGGTTCATGCTGATCGGCGTGCAGGGGATCGTGCGCATGGCCATGTCGGGCTTCGACGCGGCGTGCTGGGATGCCTTGGCCGTCGCTGCCGGCGTTCCGCTTGCGACTTTCCTCGGTGCATCGCCGCGCTCTATTCCGGCATACAACAGTTGTGGTCTGGGGCTGATGGACAATCTCTCGGCGCTCGCCGACGAAGCCGAGAAGCTGCAGACCGGCGGATTTCGCGCCATCAAGCTCCGGCTTGGCTATCCGACATTGCAGGCGGACCTCGCGGCAGTTCATGCGGTGCGCAAGCGCGTCGGTGGGGATGTGGCGATCATGGTCGACTACAACCAGGCGCTTTCGCTCGAAGATGCGCTTGCACGCGGTCGCGCCCTTGATCACGAAAACATCTACTGGCTCGAGGAGCCGATCCGTCATGATGACTATGCCGGCGCGGCGCGGCTTGCGCGCGAGCTCAAGCTGCCGATTCAGATAGGCGAGAATTTTTCACTTCCGGCGGCAATGGCTTTAGCGATCGAGCAGGGTGCGGCAGACCTTGTCATGCCTGATCTTGAGCGCATCGGCGGCGTCACCGGCTGGCGCCAGGCCGCCGGAATTGCGCAATCGCAGGGCCGGCCCATGTCTTCGCATCTTTTTCCGGAGGTGAGTGTCCATCTCCTTGCGGCGACCCCAACCTGTCATTTTCTGGAATATGTGGATTGGGCCAATGTGCTGCTCGAAGAGCCGCTGAAGATTTCAGACGGGCATGCCATTGCCGGGCAAAGGCCCGGAAACGGCATGGTCTGGGACCGGAAATCGGTCGAACACCACCGGATGCGCTGAACTAGCGCAGCGGCAGCCCGAAAAGTTTGATCGCGTTGCTGCGCCCAACCTTGAAGCGGTCGACTTCGCTGATTCCCGCCTGGTCGAACCACTGTGCAGCTTCGCCGACATCCTCGAATGGCCAGTCGATCGAAAACATCACGCGGTCTGCGCCGATCACACTCATCGCATTGACCAGCGCGGGCGTGTCATAGTTGCCGGACGTCGTGAGATGAAAGTGATTGCGGAAGTAGTGGGCGACGCCGTGCTTGGCTGGATAATTGTGCGGAGCCTTCATCCAGCCGTTGCGATTGTCGATTCGCCAGAGATAGACCGGAATTCCTTCGCCGATATGTCCAAGCACGATCTTCAGCCTTGGAAATTCGTCGAACAGGCCGCTGCCGATCAGACGCAGCGCATGCACCGCGGTTTCCGCTGCAAAGGCCCAATTGGGTCCGAGCATCCAATTGTGCCCCTCGTAAAACCTTGTCCAGCTGGACAATGGATTACGCGGGTGCAGATAGAACGGCACGTCGAGCGCTTCGATCGTGCGCCAGAAGCTGCGATATTGGGGTAAATCGTAATAGGTGACGTTGTCGGGCGCGCCGATCTGCGAAAAACCGTTCACCAGCGCGCCGACCATGCCGAGCTCCTTGACGCAGCGTGTAATCTCCGCGGAGGCGGCGTCGGGATCCTGCATCGGCAAGGCGGCGAACGCTGCAAAGCGCGACGGGCGCTTGCGGACTTCGTCAGCGAGTATGTCGTTGGCCTGCTTGGCGACGGCGATTGCCTTCCTGGTGTCGTGGATCGCCTGGATGGCAGGAGCGTTGAGCGACAGGATCATCATCTCGACGCCGTGCTTGTCCATTTCCGCGAGGCGCGTGGACTGGATGTCGAGGAGGCGGTGACTCAGCTCCTTCCAGACATGCGTACCGAATACCTGCGAATCGCCAAGCGTGGCTTCGATGGCGAAATGCTCCTCAAGCGCGATCTTGCCTTGCATGGGGGAGTCCCTAGGTTACTGTCGTATCATGCACGGAGTGAAGCAGGTTTCCAGCAGATCGGATCGGGTCAAACGGTCAGCTGATCCGCTTTTTTATGAATGCGCGACCGCTACCGGATTTGAGATATCGCTCGAATTCGCTGGCCCTATCTGAATCGGCAAATGCGAAATAAGCCACAAGCCGCCATGGTCTAAACTTTGC
>DATEKG010000198.1:0-10271 GCA_035277565.1 Pseudolabrys sp. | reverse complement strand
CGCGAGGCCGTCATCCTCGCTGACAAGCTCGGCTTTTACGACGCCTTCGTGGGAGAGCATCTTACCGACGCCTGCGAAAACATCACCAACAGCATGATGTTCCAGGCAACGCTCATCCACGACACCAAAAATATCAAGCTCGCCACCGGCACAACCAACCTGGCGCAGATGCACCCCGTCGTGATTGCCGTGAACGCGGCAATGTTCGATCACCTCGCGCAGGGGCGCTTCGTGATGGGCATCAGCGCCGGCGCATTGACATCGGACTCCGAGGCGATCGGCATCCTCGACCTTGATCGTAACAAGATTTTCGCCGAAGCCATCGACGTTATCCTGGAGGTATGGGCGTGTAATCCGCCTTACGACATCGACCTCCCGGACAACCGCTTCAAAGTCACATTCGCCCGCACGGCCGCACTGGAGCTGGGCGTCGGCATGCTCGCAAAGCCGTTCCAGAAACCGAGGCCGGAAATCGTCGGCACGGTCGTCGCACCGTTCTCGCCGGGAGTCGTGCTGATGGGCAAGCGGGACTTTCATCCGCTGTCCGCGAACTTCCTCCTGCCGAAGCACCTCAAGTCGCACTGGACCAACTACGTTAAAGGCAAGACCGAGGCTGGAGCGAAAGCGAATATTGACGACTGGCGGATTGCGCGTACGGTTTTCGTCGCCGACGACGACAAGGTCGCGCAGCGCTACGGTCACGACGATCAAAAGAGTCCCTATCGTTTCTACTTTGAGCAAATGCGCGCGAAGATGAAACGCGGAAACAGGCTCTACGTATTCAAGAGCCACAAGGAACAACCCGACGAGGAAATCACGCTCGACTATGTCATGCGGCACTGCGTGACGTTCGGCAGCGTCAACAAAGTGGTCGATTCAATCCTCAAGCTGCATGAGGAAACGGGCGACTTCGGCGAACTGGTTTATGCCGGCATGGATTGGGTTGATCCGGCGCTCGCAAAGCGTTCGATGCAGCTGATGGCGGAGGAAGTCATTCCGCGCGTCAATGCCGCAATCGGAAGATCGGCAAAAACCGCGGCGGAATAATCACACCCAGTATCGGGCACTACCCCCGACAGGGTTTATCAGACCGACAACGGGTCGGTCCCAAGCGGGGCGTAAAGCCCGTGCCTGGCGCCCTGCGTGAAGGGCACATTCTTGTCGAGTTCGGCCGAAGCTGACCGCACGCGCTGCGCCTCGGGTTCTGTTGCGGGAACCTTGCCCCCTTCGGCAGCCGCCTTCGCCGCGCGCAACAGGATCTTCCGCGTCATGATGATGCCGCTGTCAGTCGCGCAGAGATGCTCTTTCGTCCGATCCTGGATGGGACCCATGCTTTCCTGAATCGATGCGTCCTGCATGGCGATGCCGTCGACGCCGGTCGAGGAATGGCCATGGCGCTGCGACTCGCGGTCCATCAAGTAATTATTCGATTTATTGGCGAGCGGAATAAATGTGCCGGGCACATATCTGACGTGAATGCCTTCGCCGTCCTGCATTGCGGACACTTCCGAATTGGTCAGCGCCCGTTTCGGGTGATAGTTGATGCTCCAGGCCCAGCAGTTTTCGTCGTCAATCGGCACCCAGGCGTGCGCTCCGAGCGGATGACCCGCGCGCGGCGGAATGATTGTGTACCAGGGCATGATCCACGGCGTGATCCGCCAGTAGTATTTTTCTCCATCGGCATTACGGCGAGCGCCGATCAACAGGCCTCCGGGGAATTCCTCGACATCAAAGAGGGGCATACGATCCTCTTCGTTGTACTTGTTGCCCTTCGATCCTTTGAACAGCGGGTCCCTGTTGAGCTCGCTTCCGTGCAGCCACGACACGTGACTTGAGTCGATGCCACCTTCCATGGCCTGCAGAAAATTGCATTCCTGCAGCCGCTTTGACACGAAACGCTGTGGCGGCTCAACATCGGTCCATTCGAGCGCGGGCGGCGGGGGCTGCAGAGCGGGTGGGCCCATGTAAGTCCAGATGATCCCGGCCTTTTCAATGCACGGATAGGATTTGAGTTTGATGTTCTTGCGGAAACCGGAGTCCTCGGGCTCGGACGGGAGGTCGACGCACTGTCCTGTCACGTCATATTTCCAGCCGTGATACGGACAGCGCAGCCCGCAGTCCTCGTTCTGGCCGAACCAGAGCGAAACTCCGCGATGCGCGCAGAACTCGTCAACCAAGCCGATCTTGCCTTCACTGTCGCGGAAGCACACAAGGCATTCACCCATCAGCTTGACGCGAACCGGTGGACAGTCGGGCTCCGGGATTTCGGATGCCAGAAGGAACGGGGCCCAGTAGCGTCGCAGCAATTTGCCCATCAGGGTCCCAGGGCCAACCCGGCTCAGCTGATCATTTTGTTCACGCGACATCATGGCGACGTTTCCCCTGGCCTTTGCTATGTTTCCTTCCGACGCTCGCGGCCATTATAGGCAGCCGCGTCGCTGACGGAAGCCAAGTACCATGTCTCTGCCGCGCATCGCCATTGCAACAGGTGACCCCGCCGGGATCGGCCCCGAGATCGCCCTCAAGGCTGCGCTTGACGCCCGTGTTCGCGGTGCATGCCGGCCGCTACTGGTCGGCGATCCGGCGGTGGTGGAACTGCACGCGAGAGCAGCCGGACTATCGCCCCGGCTCCATATCGTCACCCAGGCATCGGATGCGGACTTTGCCGGCAACGTCGTCAATTTGCTCGATGCGCGTGACGGGGCCAATGCACCCGTGAAGATCGGCACCGTTGACGCAGCATATGGACGCGCCTCGCTGGCAAGCGCAAGCCGTGCGATCAAAGCCGCGCTTGCGGGCGATGTTGAGGCTGTCGTCGCGGCGCCGCAGACGGAGCGCTCGATCGCCGCCGCGGGAATTGCCTTCGACGGCTATCCGTCCTTCGTGGCGCGTGAAACCGGCACGCCCGTCAATGACGTCTATCTGATGATATGCTTCGATCAGTCGCGAATTGTGCATGCGACGCTTCATGTGAGCGTCCGCGAGGCAATTGCGCTGATTACGCCCGAGCGGGTCAGACGCGTGATCCGCGTGACCGATGCAGCATTGAAAATACTCGGTATTGCGCGCCCCAGGATCCTTGTCGGCGGGCTCAATCCTCATGCCGGCGAGGAAGGATTGTTCGGCTCGGAAGAAATCGACATCATTATTCCTGCAATCGCGAATGCGGCGAACGATGGAATAGACGTCGCGGGGCCATTCGGCGCCGACACAATGTTCCGCAAGAAGGATTGCGACGCCTATATCGTGATGCTGCACGACCAAGGGCACATTGCCGCCAAGCTGCAGGCCTTCAACCGGACTGCGGGGCTTTCGATCGGTTCGCCCATCCTGTTCTCGTCGGTGGCGCATGGCAGCGCGCATGATATCGCCGGCAAAGGCCTGGCCGACCCCGGCGCCATGATCGAAGCAATCACAAGGCTCGCGAGCGTCAAAGCACAGGGGCGCGACCGCGTTACTGCCTGAGCAGCGGTATATCTGCCGGCGGATTCGGCACCGACTGCAGATAGGCGTAGATATCAGCAAGGTCGGCGTTGGTGAGAATTTTCTCGCTGAACGGCGGCATAGTCCTGTTGCTCGAACGGACAAAGGCCGAGAATGTGTCCCACGGGAGCGGGTTTGGCGCGATCCGCTTGCCGCTGCTGGTCGCGATCGAGCCCTGGCCCATGGTCCCGTGGCATTCCCAGCAACCGTGCTGCATGAAGAGCGCCTTGCCATGCTCTGCCGAAGCGGCATTCGCCACATCCTGTCCAAGCACGAGTGCAGCGAGCACCGTGACGCACGCGTAAGTTTTCATTGCAATTTTCCCTCAGCGTGGCTGCGTAACGACATCCACCAGCGCCGGCTCGCCGGCTTTGACGGCCTCGACCGCCTTCTTGATCGCGGGCGCGAGCTCATTCGGATCGCTGATCGGTCCCGCCGAGACGAGACCAAGAGAAGACGCCAGCTTGGCGTAGTCGATTGCCGGATTTTCTATACGCGTCCCCATTGGCCCCAGGTCGTTGCCAAGATAGGCCACGCGATTGCGCCGGTTGGCCATGCGCTGCACATGCATGACCTCCTGGTGATAACCGCGATTGTTGTGCATGACCGTGAGCAGAGGAATCTTGTGGCGCGCCGCGGTCCACAGCACGCCGGGCGAGAACATCAGATCGCCGTCCGGCTGGAAATTCACCGAGAAACGGCCCGCATCGCGATTGGCGAGTGCCGCACCGACCGCGGCCGGCGCCCCATAGCCGATGCCATATCCGCCCGGGCCGCCGATGTGGCGATAGTGCTTCTCCATCGGCCACAGCCGGCTTGGCCAGCTCGAGAGCTGGCGATCTCCGCCGACCGATGACCAATCGAGATCCTTGATCTGCGCATAGACTTCCATCGCCATGCGCGCGGTGCTGATCGGGCTCGCATCCCAGGCGTAGGCGGCAGCCTGCCGCGTGCGTTCGCGCGCGTCAGCCCATGCTTTCTGCATCGTTTGCCCGCGCGCCTCGATCGCACTTCTGCGCGATGCAGGCAGTGCCTGTCTCACCGCCTCGATCAGCGCCGGCAGCGTAGCCTCGGCGTCGCCCGCCATTTCGACATCGAGCACCTGCAGGCGCTGGAAATCCTGGTAATTCGACTTGGTGTTGAGCAGGATTGAACTGATGCCGATCAGCTTCGCATTGGGCTTGATCTTGGATTCCTGCAAGCCGGTGCCGTCATTCTCGCCATTATCGATGTAACCGTTCACCGTGCCCCAATAGTCGGACAGCTCCAGTCCGAGAATCACATCGGCTTCGTGGAGCAGCGCCTGCCCTCGCGCATTCTGGAACAAGTGATGTGTATTGGGGAAATTCATCCGGCCTTTCTGGTCAAAAACCGGCGCCTGCAAAGTTTCCGCAAGCTCGACCAGCAATCTGACGCCATTGTCGGTACGCGCGCATTTGTCGGCAACAATCAGAGGATGGTCGGCGTTGACCAATAGTCTTGCAGCCTCGCGCACCGCGTTCATGTCGCCCTGCGGCGGTGCGGTCGGCACATAGCGCGGAAGCGCCAGTTTCGAGCGGTCGGGTATTGAAGTTTCCTGGAGTCCGCAATCGAGGGAGATCATCACCGGCTCGTGCGGCGGCGTCATCGCCAGCTTGTAGGCACGGACGAAGGATTGCGCGAAATGCTGCAAGGACACCGGCTGGTCGTCCCATTTGGTGAAATCGCGCGTGATGGCCGCGATATCCTGCGCCGAATGGAAGGTCGGCACGCCGGGCGGACGTTTCGACGCATCGAGATCGGTGCCGCCCATGACAATGACCGGCACACGATCACACCACGCATTGTAGATCGCCATTGTTGCATGTTGCAGGCCGACAGTGCCGTGGCACAGCACAAGCAACGGCTTGCCGGCAATCTTGAAGTAGCCATGCGCTATCGCAACCGATGCTTCCTCGTGCGTGCACGTAATGATCTGCGGTTTTTTGTTGCCGCCATAGTCGATCAGCGACTCATGCAGACCGCGAAAGCTTTGGGCCGGGTTGCAGGGCAGATAGGGAATGTCGAGCGACTTGATGACGTCGGCCATGAAATCGGATGCCGGAACGCCGTGCTCCTCGCCGGCTATCTGTGGTGTTCCTGTTTCCGCCGCAGCCATGGCGGCCGAAGGTGGCAAAGCCGACGGCCGCGCTGGCGGGGTTTGCGTCACGGTGACGACAGACGCATTGCCGATCGTCGCATCTGCTGTCGCGCTAGCGGCGCCGGCAACAACCGCGCTCGCCAGAAACTTACGCCGATTGATTTTGGATTTTGATCCGACACCTGTCATTCCGGTCTCCCGCTGCACGCAAGGCCTGCCCCCGCGCGGTCATGGGACCGCGCTGACTGCAAGCGATGCTAGTTCAGCGGTGAGTTTGGCGCCACGGGGACGCCGCGGATTATCTGACCGGGGGCAGCGGCGATGAGGATATCGCAGCCGAGCTGTTCGCCGTCCCACCTGGCGGTACGACATTGGCGGGAGCGCCGGTATTGGCGACATGCTCGGGCGCCTTGCCGCCGGGCAGCACAACGACACGCGTGCCGACCTGAACGCGGCTATAGAGGTCTTCGATATCCTCGTTGAGAAGACGGATACAGCCTGACGATACAAATGAACCAATCGTCGAAGGCTGATTGGTTCCGTGAATGCGATAGAGCGTATGGCCGAGATAAAGAGCGCGCGCGCCAAGCGGGTTGCCTGGGCCGCCGGCCATCATGCGCGGCAGATAGGGTTGCCGCTCGATCATTTCGGCCGGCGGGAACCAGTCCGGCCATTCCTTCATCCTGGAAATGCGCTCCGTGCCGGACCAGGTGAAACCCTCGCGGCCGACGCCGATGCCATAGCGCAGCGCCTTGCCGCTGCCGAGCACGAGATAGAGATAGGTGTTCGGCGTATCGATGATGATGGTACCGGCGGGCTCCTTGGTGGTGAAATCGACCAGCTGCCTTTTCAGGTTCGGCGGCAATTCCTTCGGTTGACCGGTCTCAGGCTGGTCCTCCGGAGGCAATGTCATGACGCTGTTTGCCGTTTGCGCCGGTTGAGATGCCGCTGCCGGTGCGCCGACCGCCGCGGGCGGCCGAAGAGCCCCCGGTTCGGAAGAGTTCGCAGCCGCCGGAGCCTGGGCAGCCAGCGGTTGGGAGGGCTGCTGTGCGTCGAGCTGATGACCATACCCTGCCGATCGGCTGCCGGTAGAGCCGAATAGCCCGACCGGAGGCGGAGGCGCCGGGGCGTCATCGGGGTACGGGAAAACGCGATTCGGGTCCTGACGCTGGCTCATGCCGCGCGGCGCCCGGCGCGCCGGCGCATTGTCCTCGTCGTCATACATGATGGGCGGAAGGCGCTCGTCGTAAAGGCCTGGAGGCGGCAGGGGCTGCTGAGCCAATGCGGGTGCAGCCAGTGCCGCCGCGAAAGGAAGCATCAGCATCAGAGCGGTCGAAAATCGAGCCATTGTCCACCTTGCGCGGGGGAGAGTCGCCAGCACGGGTCCTGATTGCCCCGGGATGAAGGCACATTCAAGACCACATTACGATTATCTCTTTAACGTGATTTGGCCCTGCTTCTTCAAGCCTTTTTGGCCTCGGCGGCAAGCACCTGCTTGGCGACCCGGTGGCAGTCTACGGCTGCCGGGAACCCGCAATAGACCGCCACTTGCCGTAAAATCGCCGAAAGCTCGTTGGGTGTCAGGCCGTTGCGCAGGGCGCCGCGAAAGTGGGCTTCAAATTCATGCATCCGGCCGAGGCATGCGATCATGCCGAGATTGAGAATGCTGCGCTCGCGCGGCTTGAGCGCGTCGTCGCCCCATACCGCACCCCAACAATAGGTCGTGAGCAATTCCTGGAATTGTCGATTGAAATCATCGGTATTTGCGACGGCCCGATCAACATATTCGTCTCCCAGCACCTTGCGACGCATCGCCATACCGCGGTCATACAAAGCCTTGTCCATAAGATTCCTCCACTTTCTTGAGGGCCTGTTGCCATCGCTCGCCATGTTGACAGACGGAATGCGATTTCGTCCATTCTTGCGGGCTGGCCGGGGAACGATAAATTTTTCTGAGTTCGCAGAGGGGAATCCTCAATGCAAAGGCCAGTAAAGACGCGCTAGATCGGGAGCCGCCAAGGCGAGGTGAATGGAAGCAACGATCGTCGGCGGCGGCATTTGCGGGCTATCACTCGCACTCAATCTTGAACAACGTGGCATCTCTTGCCGCGTTTACGAGCGCGCGCCCGAAGTCAGGGAACTCGGCGTGGGCATTACCCTGCTGCCGCACGCGATGCGCGAGTTCACGGCGCTCGGTCTGGGCGCAGAATTGCTCAAGGCCGGTATCGAGAACCGTGAGAGCCGTTTCTATAACCGGTTCGGCCAACTCATTTACAAGGAACCGCGCGGAAAACTTGCCGGCTACGATTTTCCGGAGGTCAGCATTCATCGCGGCCGTCTCCACATGATCCTTTTTCAGGCGGCGCAGGCACGACTGGGACCCGACGCGATCCGCACCGACCATGAATGCATCGGCGTCGAACAGGACGAACAATCGGCAACGGCCCATTTCAAGACGGGCGCCGGCCGGGTCAGTGCCCACGCCGACATCGTGGTCGACTGCGAAGGAATCAATTCTGCGATCCGCAAGCAGTTCTATCCCGACGACAAGATTGCCTTTAGCGGGATCAATACCTGGCGTGGCATCACGCGCCGCAAGCCGATCCTCGATGGACGGACTTACATGCGGGTCGGCTCGATCCTCACCGGCAAGATCGTGATCTATCCGATCATCGACAAAATAGATGACGAGGGCCGCCAGCTCATCAATTGGATGGCGGAGATCAAGCGGGACACGCGCGCGCAAAATGACTGGAACAAGCCGGGCAACCTCGCCGATTTTTTCCCGATTTACGAAAACTGGCGCTTCGACTGGCTCGATGTGGCCGAGATGATCCGCGACGCCGATCAGATCCTGGAATATCCGATGGTCGACAAGGATCCGATCGACCAGTGGACCTTCGGACGCGTCACGCTTGCCGGCGACGCCGCACATCCGATGTATCCACGCGGCTCCAACGGCTCGGCCCAGGCTGCGATCGATGCCCGTACCCTTGCTGACTTGCTGGCCAGCAATCCGGACCCGCGCGATGCGCTGAAAGCTTACGAGGCCGCGCGATCCGGACCCGCCGCGCGCGTCGTGCGCACCAACCGCGAGCACCCGCCTGACTTTATCAACATCAAAGTGGAGGAACTCGTCGGGGATCGACCGTTCGACGATCTCGACAGATACATAACGCAAGACGAATTGCGCGCCTTGTCCGAAAATTACAAGCGCATCGCCGGCTTCGCGCTCGCCGATGTGAGCCGGTAGCCGGGGATGCCCGCGCGAATCCTGGTTGTCGGCTGCGGCGCGATCGGCGGCCTGTTCGCGGCGGCGCTGTCTTCGGTGGCCGACGTCAGCGTTTTCGATACAGACGCCGAGCACGTCCGCGCTATCACCGCCAAGGGTCTGCGGATCGACGGTAACCCTCCACAAACCGCGCAGATCGAGGCGACGGACGATCCTGCGGCATTCCGGAACCGCGCGTTCGACGCCATCATCTTTCTCGTCAAATCGAAATCGACCGGCGCGGCACTGGGCAGTTTACAGCCGGTGCTCGCTGGTAATCCGATCCTGGTGACGCTGCAGAACGGGATGGGTCATGCCGAGGTCCTTCTCGGCGTGCCCGGCGCTGTCGTGGTCCGTGGCGTCACGATGATGGCCGGCCGCTATGTTCAGCCCGGACGCGTCGAGCGCCTGATCAAGGGCAGGACCTGGCTCGGTCCGGCGCGGGGCAAGACGGAGGACATTCGGCCGCTCGCGACGCTGCTGAACGAGGGCGGCATGGAAACCGAGATCATCGCCGATCCGATGGGCGCGGTATGGTCGAAATTCGTCTTCAATTGCGTCATGAATCCGCTCGGCGCATTGATGATGGGTGACAATGCGGCACGGTACGACTCGCCCGACATGCGCGCACTCATCGATGACATGGCCGTCGAATGCATGACGGTCGTTCGCGCGCTCGGCGGAACTTTCGCATTTCCACCAATGGAATTCGTCGACAAGGTCCGCGCCGGTGAACTGCCCCGCTCTGGTCACGCTGGCTCGATGGCACTCGATATCGCGCGCGGCGCTCCGACCGAAATCGATGAAATGACCGGGTTCATCGTGAGAGAAGGAGAGCGGCTCAAAATCCCCGTGCCGAATTGCAAGGCTGTGTATCGGGTGATGAAGGGGCTGGAGCTGGCAGCCCGGCGCCGCACTACGAAAGCAAGATAATTCAATAAGTTAGCGTCATCTCCGGTGGATTTTTGTCCATTTTGCCGTTATACCGCGGCCACAGGATTCTGACGTGCCGCCCGTTAATCAGACAGGGCAAGGGATAGAATGAACGGGCATCGGGTATGGCAACCATCACATCGCGATGGATGACAGCGACGAAGCGCTTATGGCCCGGGTCGCGCGGGGAGACGAGCGGGCATTCCAGTTGCTCGCGCGCCGTCACTTGCCGGCCATGGTTGGACTCGCGCGGCGCATACTCGGCAATGCGGCTGAAGCCGAGGACGTGGCGCAGGAAGCATTGTTGCGCGTATGGACATATGCGCCGCGGTGGAAGCCGCTCGCCCTTTTCCGGACCTGGCTTACACGCGTTGTGGTCAACCTTTGCCTTGACCGCAAGCGTCGCGCGCCCTGGGTCGGACTGGAGGTTGCGGGCGACATTGCCGATCCGGGACCCAACGCCGG
>DATEKG010000197.1:0-14667 GCA_035277565.1 Pseudolabrys sp. | reverse complement strand
ATCTTTTTGACGGTTCGGGCCGCGGCGACAGTCCGGCGTAATGGCGAGGCGACGACCGAAATGGCGAATAATCCGCAGAAAACAAAAGATGCGACCGAAGAGGCGCTGACCGCTATTCAGGAGGCCCTGAATATTCGCCCGGCAGAGCAGAAGACCGGCACTTCCCCGGGTTCTGCCACCGACACCGAGACTACGGCCGCGCCGGCGCCTTCGGCGGACAGCGATCTTTTTGTGCCGGACGGAACGCAATCGGCATGGCCCCCGGGAGATACCTCACCACGCCGTGCCGCCAATGACGACCGCGCCGGCATCGGACAGATTCTCCAGGCTCTTCGCCTGCGCACCTCGCGCAAGCCGTATATTGCCGCCGGCATCGCCGGTGCGCTCTGGGCCGCCGTCAGCCTGATATCGCTCTACGCGATCGACACGCAGTCGGTGTTCGGCTCCGCACATGTCGGATTTGCGGGCTTCGTGGCCATTACCGCCGTCATTGCAGTCCCCGTCATCTTCTTTTTCGTACTTGCTCATATGTTTAATCGTGCGCAAGACATGCGCGTCGTCGCCGAGTCCATGGCCGAGGTCGCCATGCGGCTCGCGCAGCCTGAAACGGTTGCACGCGAGTCGATCGTCACGGTCGGACAGGCCATCCGCCGGGAGGTCGCCGCCATGGGCGACGGCGTCGAACGCGCCCTTGCCCGCGCCGCGGAACTCGAAGCGCTCGTGCACAATGAAGTGTCCGCACTCGAGCGCGCCTATAACGACAATGAAGTGCGTATCCGCGATCTGTTGACCGAGCTGACCAACCAGCGTGAAACGCTCGTCAACCAGGCCGAGCAGGTGCGCAACGCAATTGCCAGCGTCCATCTCGATCTTGCGCACGATATTACCTCGGTCGGCGACCTGGTCGCCGACAAGGTCAACGAGGTTGCGCAAAGGGTCACCCGGTCGCTGACCGAAAAGGGCGAACACATCACGCTTGCGCTGGGTCATGCGGGCGACTCGATGATCGACGCCCTCAGCGAGCGCGGATCGACCCTGCTTGACCGCCTTGAGACGACGAGCGACCAGGCAACGACGGCGATTTCATCGGCAAGCGACCGCCTTTCGGCCAGCCTGAACTTCAAGACCGAGCACGTTCATGACGAGTTCGCGGAGCTTGCCGCGCGCCTTCAGCAGATGATGAGCGCACGCCTTGACCAGGTCGCCCAGAGCTTTGCCCAGAAATCCGCGACCACCATCGAGACCATGGCGTCCCGCTCGCAGCAATTCACCGACGCTATTACCAATACGAGCACGCAGCTGGCCAATGTGATCGGCGCGCGCGCCGACGAGGTGAACACCACGCTGCGCTCGACCGGAGATTCGCTGATCCTCGACCTTTCGCTGCGCGGCAATGATGTCGTGTCAAAGCTCGAGCAGACTGGCGCGCGCATCACCGACACGATCGCCAGCCGCAGCGATGCCGTTGCCGATACATTCCGCGAGAGCGCGGAAACGCTCGTGACTTCGCTCAACAATCGCGGCGAAGCCGTCAAGGACATGCTGGCGACCCGGATGCAGGCCTTCGAAAAGATGTTCAATCAGAGCGGCACCGAGCTCACGGAGAAGATCTCGCGCGACACCAACAATCTCGGAAGCCTGATCACCCGCCACATCACGGAATTTGATCACACCGTAAAGAACTACGGAGGCGAACTCGTCGGCCGTCTGGGCCAGCGTACGCAGGAAGTCGCCGAAGCGCTGCGGAACTATGTTGACACCTTCGACCAACGTGTCAGCGGCCGCACCGGCGAGATTTCCAGCACGCTCGATCAGCGGCTGGGACAATTTGAAAGCCTGCTTGGCACGCGCGTGACGGACCTCGCCAAGGCGCTCGCCGAAGGCGGCAAGGACATCGTCACCGCGCTCGACCGGCGCGTCGGCGAAGTGGGCGGCACGATCAACTCCCGCGGAGCGGAAGTGGCCGAGACGATCACCGCCAAGATCGGCGAGATGGACCGGACTCTCGGCGCCCGGGCGCTGGAGGTCGCCAACAATCTCGACAGCCGCATCGGCCGCTTCGAGGAGCTCCTGGTCGGACGCGCCGAGACCGTCACCAGCCAGATTGAAACGCGCAGCAAGGCCGCTGCCGATGCGCTTAATGCCCGCCTTGAGCAGTTGAGCGACGCGATCAAGATCAACTCGGCCGAAGCCGAGCGGTCACTCGGTCAGCTCGCACTCTCCACCACCGAGGCGATCCGCGCCAGCGCCGGCGATGCCGAACGCACGCTTGTGGGCGCGAGCGAGGAAGTTGCGCGCAGCTTCGTCGGCAAGGCGGAAGAAATTGCGATCGCGGTCACGCGCCGCACCAACGAGATGACGACCGTGCTCTCCGACAAGAGCGGCGGCGTCATTGCGGCAATTACCGATAAGAGCGCGCAATTCACGCGCGACGTCACCAGCGCGACCGAACAGGCTGTCAAGGCGATCGAAGAGAAGGGCTTCGCCTTCACGCGCACGATGATGGACAACAGCACCGAGATTTCCCGCATGATCAATACCGCGGGCGAAGCAGCGACCAGCGCGGTAAATCGTACGGTTCACAACCTCAACGAAACCGCCCAGAAGGCGATCAGCCAGTCGCACGAAATGACGACGGCGACCGTCAAGGAGATGCTCGAGACGCACACGATGCTGCGTGCGGACACCACCGCGCTGTTCGAGCGGCTGCGCGAAGCCAATATCATGCTGCAGGAAGTACTCAGCGGCGCGCACGAGAACATGGGCGCCCTCGAAAATACGCTGATGCTCCGCGTATCCGAATTTGTAAGTGCGATGAACGAGATCACCGCCTCGACGGGCGATGCGACCGGCCGCGTGGAAAACAACATCGCCAATTTCCGGGACATCACCTCGCAGGTCGTCGGCGATCTCGGGCAGCTGGCGCGTCAATTCGACATCCATGGCCGCGAACTCGCCAAGGCCGTCGAATTGATCGATCACAGCAACCAGCGTACCGAGGACGGCGTCAATGAGCGTCGCGTCCAGCTCGACTCTCTCGTCGCCACGCTCGACATCCGCACCGAGGACCTCGAAAAGCGCCTGACCCGGTTCTCCGGTCTCCTCGACGAGTCGCTGGAAGCCGCCTCGACCCGCGCCCGTGAGGTCGCCCGGCTCGTTTCCGAGGCAAGCGCGGAAGGAACACGCGCGATCGCCGAACAATACGAACGGGTTCGCGAAAACGCCGAGGAGGAACGTCGGCGCGCCGCCGACGCGATGCGCTCGATCTACGAGCAGACCGCCGGCGATACGCAATCCCTCTTCCAGAGCGCAAACGACCGTTTCGCTGAAGCCGTGCAGGGCATGAAGCAGATGGCCTCCGAAATGCAGCGCGAGCTGGAAGCGACCCGCAGCGAACTGCGCCGCGGCGTCTTCGAATTGCCGCAGGAAACGGCCGAAAGCGCCGCCCAGATGCGCCGCGTGATTGTCGACCAGATCGAGGCCCTGGCCGAGCTCAACCGCATTGTGGCCCGCCACGGCCGCAACCTCGATGCCGTCGAGCCGGTGCGCCGCACGCGCGAGGAGCCGCCGACGCTCGCCGTCGTCGGCGGGCGAAACGAAATTCCCGCACGCAACGAGATACCGGCGCCGCCGCCGCAGCGTCCTGCGCCGCGCAGTGATTCCGGCGGATTTGCGCCTCCGCCGCGCCGGTCAAATCCGGAACCGCAGCCGGTAGCTCCGCCGGTGCAGCCGGGCCCCGGCCGGGGCTGGCTGACAGATCTTCTCAATCGCGCCTCGCGCGAGGAAAACGAACCGCTACGCGAGTCTCCGCGCGAACCGGTACGCGAAACGGCGCGCGAAACCAGCCGCGGCAACGATGAAAGGCCGCCGCGACACACGATCGAATCGCTCGATTCCCTGTCGGTCGACATTGCTCGCATGATCGACCACGATGCTGCGGCGGATCTTTGGGATCGCTATAAACGCGGCGAAAGGAACGTCTTCACGCGCCGGCTCTATACGCTGCAGGGCCAGCAGGCCTTCGACGACATCCGCAGGAAATACCGTGCGGACCGCGAGTTCAAGCAGACCGTCGACCGCTATATCTCGGAATTCGAGCGCCTCCTCGACGAAGTCTCGCGCGACGACCGTGGTCAGGTCGTGGCGCGCACCTATCTCACATCGGAGACGGGTAAGGTCTACACGATGCTGGCGCATGCAGCCGGACGCTTCGACTGACAGGCGCCGGCAGCGAGCGCTTCGCCCGCTGCCATGCCGTTCGTCCGCGCGCTCTGACCGTACGGCGCTCCGCCGATGCCGTTGACCCTGATCCAGACCGTCGAGCGCTGGCCGATCGCCGGGGTGTTCGGAATCAGCCGCGGTGTGAAGACCGAAGCCGCGGTCGTCGTGGCTGAATTAAGCGACGGCAAAGCGCGCGGCCGCGGAGAATGCGTTCCCTATTCCCGCTTCGGCGAGAGCATCGAGAGCGTCATGGCGCAAATCGAGGCCATGCGCCCGCTCCTGGCCAATGGACTCGATCGCAGAGCTTTGCAAACGGCCATGCCGCCGGGCGCGGCGCGCAATGCGCTCGATTGCGCACTCTGGGACCTCGACGCCAAACGCAGCGGGAAACCTGCCCACGAACTTGCAGGCCTTGATGTGCCGCATCCGCTGACGACGGCCTTCACAATTTCACTGGCGGAACCTGACGTCATGGCAGGCGCGGCGGAAAAGGCGGCGGATCTCCCGCTGCTCAAGGTGAAACTCGGCGCTGCCGGGGATCCGGAGCGTATTGCTGCCGTGCGCGCCGCTGCTCCAAAGGCAACGCTGATCGTTGACGCCAATGAAGGCTGGACCGACGAAAATATGGCCCAGAACATCGCGGCCTGTGCCCGCGCCGGCGTCGTGCTGATCGAGCAGCCGCTCCCGGACGGAAAAGACGACGGTCTGGCTCGAATCCGGCGCCCCATCCCTGTCTGTGCCGACGAAAGCGTTCATGATCGTGCTTCAATCGCCGCGATCATGGGCAAATATGACGCCGTCAATATCAAGCTCGACAAGACCGGCGGGTTGACGGAGGCCCTGGCAATGGTCGCGGAAGCCGAGCGGCAGGACCTCACCGTAATGGTGGGGTGCATGGTGGCAACATCGCTTGCAATGGCGCCCGCGATTCTGGCCGCCCAGTCTGCCCGCTTCGTCGATCTCGACGGGCCATTGCTGTTGAACAGGGACCGCGAGCATGGCCTGCATTATGTCGGAAGCCTTGTTTACCCTGCTGCACCGCAGCTTTGGGGTTAGCGGCACGGAACCTCAACGAGGCTCGCAAGCAGGCCATTTGACGCCGGTTCCATGTCCGGTGGCGGACGCGCATGCGTCATTTTGTAGATTTTTAAAACGAGTGCTTCCCGTGAGCCGTCGGATTGGCTTAGACTTGATTCCAAGATCGCACCGCCGCTCGACGGCAGGGCGACGATAACTGGGACGGGGACATGGATATTCGCGGACTTGTGTTTGGCGCCGCGGTCGTGGCGCTCAGCGTGACATCTGCATCCGCTACAATGCGGATCTCGGAGGACCGTGGCGGACAGATCGGCCGCTATCTGCAGGCCTTCGCAGCAGTGCGCTCATCGGGCGAAAGTGTCGTCATCGACGGGAACTGTCTATCTGCCTGCACGCTGATTCTCGGCCTCGTTCCGCGCGAACGAGTCTGTGCCACCGCCAACGCCCGTTTTGGTTTTCACGCGGCATGGATGCCCGACAGCGACGGACGACCGGTGACCAGCCCGCTCGGCACGCAGGCCTTGTGGAACATCTATCCCGTTTCAGTGCGGCGCTGGATCAGCAGGCACGGCGGCCTGTCGCGCAAGATGATCTATCTGCAGGGGCACGACCTTAGCGGCATCGTTGCAAGTTGCGATCGTGAGCCGCGCTTGCAGACGCGGTCAGCGCGTCGTTACGCGCCCCATCCGGTGCGCTACGAATCCGCAAGCGCCTCCAGCGACCGCCATTAGCGCCATCACCACGTAGCCGCGGCCGCCGAGATCTTCATAAAGCACGCCCGATGCCGCGCTTGACGCGGCCATCGCAAGCCCCAGCGCAATGGCCAGATAGCCCTGCGCGGTTGCCGCCCGCGCCGGCGGCGCCGAACGCACGAGTATCATCAAGGTGCCGAGATGAGTCGCGCCGAACGAAAGGGCATGCAGCAGCTGCAGCCCCGCGAGCGGAACAATCGAGAGTTCGAATGACATCCCCAGCCAGCGCAGCGCGCCGCCGAAAGCGCCGATCATCAGCAATACGGTCGGCTCGAAAAATGGCGGCAGACGCGATTGCATTGCGAACAGAACGATCTCCGCCGCTACACCGAGCGCCCATAACCCGGCGATCACGGTTCCATCGAACCCCGCCGCCCGCCACTGGACTGCCGAAAATCCATAAAACAGCGCATGGCTTGCCTGGATCAGGCTCGCGGACGCAACGACGGTGATGAATATGCGGTTGCGAAGAAGACTCTGCCGCGGTTTTTCCTGCGCATCGGCGCGCGGCGCACCGGGAGTCGGCACCGGCAGCGCCAGTGCTGCCAGGGCAACCAGGACGCTTGCCGCCACCATCAGCCAGATCAGATGGCGCGCGGGCATTGCGTCGGCAGCAAAGCCGGCCGCGAAGTTCCCGCCGATATAGGCGAACGAGCCCCAGAGCCGTACCGGCCCGTAAGCGCGGCCGCGCGCGGCGAGCCCCTTGAGCGCATAGGTCTCCGCCAGCGGCATCAGGGGCGTCGACGCCAACGAGGTCAGCGCATAGGCGGCGAGAATTGCGATTGCGCCTGCCGAAAAGCCGACCAGAGTGAACCCCACGACGCTGCCGAGCGCGGTCAGGACGAGAGCGGTGCGCACGGCCTCGCGCCGGTCGGCTTGTTGCGTGACCAGTGGAATAGCCAGCACCCGCGTTACCATCGGCACCGCCAGCACGAAGCCGATCAGTTTCGCGTCGACACCTTTGGCGCTGAGCCAAACCGGGAAGAACGGCATCTGAATGCCGGGAAGAATGAACAGGGCCGCATAGAACGCCGCCAGCCGCGGCACAAAGCCAATGGGCGAGCCCGAAGGCATGCGCTTTGCCTCTAACCGATTAAGACATTGCCCGACAGGGCTTTTTGCCAAGGCCTATTGATACCTGCGGAATGCCACGGCGCTGGCCGAATCATGCGGCATGATTGATAAACGGTGTGCAGCGGGATTGCACATGGCGAGCGAGACAACCGCGCGGGTGCAGACGCAGCAGCGGGACACACCCGGCGAGGACGAATACCAGGCGTTTTGCGCGGCGCTGTCCGCGAGTGCGCGTGGCCGCGCTTTCCTGGCCGAATATGCCAGACGCAGCCGCACGACCACCACCGCCCCGCTGCTCAGCGCGATTGAGCGCCTGCACTCGACACTGGCTCCGGATGCCGCCACGCCGGGTGAAGCCCTGATCAAGCAGAAATTGCGGGTGCTGCTCGACGATATTGTCGCGGCTCAGGGCGAGCTCGAGGTGAGCATTCAGGCCATGAAATCGGCGAAGCTCGCCGAGCTGGTCGCCATTGTCGAGCGCCGCCTTGCCGATATCATGGTGCCCGTGCACCGCGAGCCCGAACCGGCAGCCAGGCTGGAGCCGGCTTCGGCCCCCGGACCTCCGGCGGAGGACCCGCGCAGCCATCTTGCGGTTGTGCCGCCGCCCGATCAGCCCGAATTGCCGATCCCTGCGCCCGCGGCCATACCGGCGCCGGCGATTGTGCTGGTGCGGCACGATAGCGCAAAGTCTGAAATAGCGATGGCGGAGATCGCCTTTGCGGCGCCCGCGCCGCCGCCGGTGGCGCCCGCGCAGCTGCCGCCGGTGGCTGCAAGCCTGCCCGCACCGCCACAGCCGCAAGCGGCAACAGTGCCGCAGCGGGCATCGGGCTCCGCCGATCCTCTCGCGCCGATCATGGCGCTGAGCGAAGAAGAACGTCTCGCGCTGTTTAGTTAATCTACGATTCCGGACTGCCGACGAGCCGGGCGAACAGGTCGGCATCGACATTGCCTCCGGAAAGCACGCCGACCACGACCTTTCCGGCGATGGGAAGCTTGCCGGCGAGCAGCGCCGCGAGTCCGATCGCGCCGCCGGGTTCGACCACGAGCTTGAGCTCATTGAAGGCATAACGAACGGCACGTGCGACATCGTCGTCGGTCACCGTCGCACCCTGCCCGATCAGCTCGCGGTTGATCGGGAAGGTCAGCTCGCCCGGCGTGTTGCTCATCAGCGCATCGCAGATCGAGCCGCTCATTCGCGCATTGGCCTCGCGCTTGCCGCTCGCGAAGGAGCGGATGGTATCGTCGAAGCCCTCCGGCTCGACGACGTAGAACCTGGCCGCCGGCACCTTTGCCTTCACGCCAAGGGAAATGCCGGCGGCAAGCCCGCCGCCGGACGCGCCGATCACGACAATCTCGGGCTTGAGTTCGAGGCGGGCAAGATCGCCGACGATTTCCGCACCGATCGTACCCTGCCCTGCAATGATGAAGGGATCGTCGTAAGGCGGCACCAGCGTCGCGCCGCGCTCGGCGACAAGCTTTTTTGCGATAAGGGCGCGATCTTCGGTATTGCGATCGTAGGGGATGACTTCGGCACCGAGCGCGAGCGTGCGTTCGCGTTTCGCCCGCGGCGCATCGGACGGCATCACGATCGTTGCGCGCATGCCGAGCAGGCGCGCGGCCGCCGCGACGCCCTGCGCGTGATTTCCGCTCGAATAGGCGACGACACCGGCGGCACGCTTCTCCGGCGCGATCGACGATATCTTGTTGTAGGCGCCGCGGAATTTGAACGATCCGGTTCGCTGCAGCGTCTCCGCCTTGAGGAAAACGCGCGCACCGACGGTCTCGTCGAGCGCCGGCGCGTTTATCAGCGGCGTGCGTACGGCGACGCCCGACAGCCGGCCGGCGGCGGATTCGATATCGGCGGCAGTCGGCAGAATTGTATTGTCGAGGACGCCCATGGGCCGAAAGGCTAGCGCAATCCCGCAGTGCAGGCTACGCGGCCATTCTGCGTCCGGTTTTCGCCGCTTCTGTCGCATGGTCGAGGAAAATGCGTGCACTCGTCGCCCATGTCATGCGCAAGGCAAACTCGCGGCAGTCTTCACGGCGGTATTTTTGGGTTCGGGGTACCATCGTGGCGTAACAGCGTTCAGGCGACGCAACCGCCAATCGGGTGACCCGGACGGCCACGGCTTTCTTTACCTTGCCCTGCAGGGCAGGGTAGAAGCCAAAGCTGACCGCATCAGCCTATCGGCGGTTACCGCCTCTTGAATGTTCCTGTTGACCGTGACGCACATGCGCCGTCTAAAGGGACTCACAATCAATCCCGCCCGGTGAGGACCTGTCATGAATCTCGGAATTGCCGGCCGCAAGGCCATCGTCTGCGCCTCCAGCCGCGGGCTCGGCAAGGCATGCGCCCGCGCACTGGCGGAAGCCGGCTGCGAAGTTGTCATCAACGGGCGCGACGCCAAGAGGCTCGAGGCCACAGCCGCCGAGCTCGCCAGTCTCGCCGGCGTGAAAGTCATTCCGGTTGTCGCCGACGTCGCGACCGCCGACGGCCAGAAGGCCCTGCTTGCCGCCTGTCCCGAGCCTGACATCCTCGTCAACAATAATGCCGGACCGCCGATGCGGAATTTCCGCGAGCTCACGCGTCAGCAGATGATCGACGGCGTCATTGCCAACATGGTCGTCGCCATCGAGCTCATTCAAAAAGTGGTCGATCCGATGTGCCAGCGCAAGTTCGGGCGTATCGTCAACATCACTTCCGGCTCGGTGAAGATGCCGCTGGCCGGACTCGACCTGTCGTCCGGCGCACGCGCAGGGCTCACGGCATTCCTTGCCGGCGTCGCGCGTACGGTCGCCGACAAGAACGTCACCATCAACAATATTTTGCCAGGTGCGTTCGAGACCGACCGTCTGCGCAGCACGCTGAGCAAGACCGCCGAGCAGACGGGCAAGAGCATTGATGAGGTCGCTGCCAGTCGCAGGGCGACGATTCCGGCGCGGCGCTTCGGCAATCCCGACGAGTTCGGCGCGGCCTGCGCATTTCTGTGTTCAGTGCATGCCGGCTACATCACCGGACAGAACCTGCTGATTGACGGCGGCACTTTCAACGGCGCTCTCTAGATGCGCGAAGGCCGGCGTCGCCGCCGGCCCTGCACCCCCTGCCCCATTGTTTGCACGAACTATTTGAAAATGTAGTCCCACTGCCAATTCAGGCCAATCGACAAAATGTCGGCATGCGACGTCGCATTGCCGACATATGTAGCGCCGGCGGTGGCGAACCACGGATTGCCCGAGGTAGCGGATATATTGACGGACGAATCATCCACGAACACGTGCGAATATGCGAGGTCGGCTTTCAGACCTTTGAAGATCACATAGCTGGCGCCGATCGATGCCCAGATGCGGTTGTTGTCCGGAATGAGCGGAGTGCGGACTCGGTCATCGATGGGCGAGATTTCATAGGCGACGCCAGTGCGCAATGTCAGCCTGTCCGACGCTTGGTATTCGACACCGCCCGAGAAGAACCAGCCGTCGCGATACTGGAACGGCAAGGTAGTCGCGACCACACCATTTGAAATAACATTCGCCGTGCCGATCCGGCTCCAATTCGTCCATTCGACGGTGCCGAGCAGCGTCCATTGCGGGTCGATCCGCTGGCGAACACCCAGCGACACGGTATCCGGAAGATCGATCGTGGTCTCGGCTGTTGAAACGCCGAGCGGGGTGGTCAGGTTGCCACTGAGTTTCTGATTGAGTCCGGAACGATAGCCGATCCCGACAGTCGTGGTCGGCGTTGGCGTCAGGGTCATTCCAGCGGTCAGTCCATATGACCAGCCACCGCCTCGCAGACTGGCATCTCCAACCGGGACAAGGCCGCCAGCCAGCGGATTGAATATGGACACACCATGCTGGAGACTGGCCTTCGCGTACTGGATTTGCACGCCCAAGCCGACACTGATCCAGTCGTTGATGCGGTAGGCGATGCTCGGTGTCGCATTATAGGTGCGAAGCCACGTACTGCCTGCAGCATAGTCGCGGCCCGCCCAGAGTTCAGGGAAACCGGTCGACAGGCCGAACGGAGAATTCAACGACATGCCGAGCCACAGGCTCGGATTAAGCTGATACGAGAAATAGCCGGCCGGAATCAGCGCATTGTCGTACGTATTGCTTGTGCCGCCGAGTCCCAAATAGGTACCGGCGGTCGGGGTGTTCACAACGTTCGGAAAAAATGCGGTGTAACTCGATGCCGACTGCATGCCGCCAAACTGGGTCATCACCGCCGGGTTCCAGTACATCGCCTGGAGCGATCCGCCCGCCGCAATTCCGGCAAACGATGAGCCCTGCCCATAGGCGCTTTGTTCGTGGACCGCGAAACCGCCCGCCAGGGCTTGTGTCATTGCGCCTGCGGCAAATACGAGCGCGGTCCCTGCGCGCAAAAAGTGCCTTGTACCCCGTGACATCGACCTATCCCCACTCGAATCACGATCATCCGTCGGTCGCGGCTATCGTGACGGGGGGACTATCACTCGACAATAGCGCGAGCCGTTAAAATCGGCTCAACCGAGCGTGCCTGTGCAAAAAGAATGCAGCTGTTGCGGCAATGACACAGCCCTACCGCAATGCGGAAAGGGGCGGCAAAATCGCCAGGCCCTGCGCCTGGGCGAGTCAGCCGCAGAGGCGCTTGCCCAAAGCTCTTCTATGCAGCCCGAAATTCCACGCCAAGGCGCATCTGACCTCGCCAGATGACGTGGCACGGCTGCTTGAACCGGTCGTAGCTCACCACGAGCACGAAATCGTCGGGAATGCCGACCTGGCTAGCAACTTCCAGGCAGGCACCGGCCGGCGACAAATTGCGCACGCGGCAATCGAAGCCCGCCGCGCCGTTGAACGCGATACTGCCGCCTTTAAGCGTGCGGCCGCGCTGCATTCTTCGTCTCTCTTCCATCGCTGCCTCCGTCGTTTGCGGCGTGCGCGCTCCTGCGTGCAGCTTGCCGTGGCCCTGAACTTTGACGGAAACGGCCGATCCCAGCCTAGGACTGCCCATTTATCGGACGATGAATGAGATCATCAAAACATGCGTAAATCTTTCAGCGTCCGTTAAGCATCGCCAGCCACGCGACGGAAGATCTTGATGATGCAGGTGTTTTTTGCCGATTAGCCGCATGCGAGTCATGCAAAGGAGGGTTGCCCCCTGCCCGCGGCCATGCATGATGGTTCCGGCCTGCCTTTCAAATTCAAAAAACGTCCACGGGAGACCCTTTACTATGAAGCTTGTCCGCTATGGCGCACCCGGCCGCGAGAAGCCCGGCATCATCGGTGACGATGGCAAGATCCGCGACCTCTCGCGCATCGTGAAAGACATCGATGGCGCGATGCTCGCCTCCGGTGGCCTTGCCAGGATCCGCAAGGCCAACCTCAAGCGGATGAAGCCCGTGTCAGGCAAGCCGAGGCTTGGCCCTTGCATCGGCAACGTCAAGAACTTCATCGCCATCGGGCTCAATTATTCCGATCACGCGGCCGAAGCCGGTATGCCTATTCCGAAAGAGCCGATCATCTTCAACAAGGTGACGAGCTGCATTTGCGGGCCCAACGACGACACGATCACGCCGCGAGAGTCGAGCAAGCTCGATTATGAAGTCGAGCTCGGCATCGTGATCGGCAAGCGCGCACGCTACCTCGCCAAAGACAAGGCAAAGGACGCCATCGCCGGCTACTTCCTGTCGAACGACGTGTCCGAGCGCGTCTTCCAGATCGAACGCAGCGGCGGCCAATGGGACAAGGGCAAAGGCTGCGAGACCTTCGGCCCGATCGGGCCATGGTTCGTCACCAAGGACGAGATCAAGGACCCGCAGAATCTTGACATGTGGCTCGACGTCAATGGCGAACGTCGCCAACGCGGCAACACGCGCACCATGATCTTCGGTTGCGAGCATCTTGTCTGGTACTGTTCCCAATTTTTTGTGATGGAGCCGGGCGACATCATCATCACCGGTACGCCTCCGGGAGTGGCACTCGGCATGAAGCCATCACCTGTCTTCCTCAAGACCGGCGACATTGTCACGCTCGGCATCGACAAGCTCGGCGAGCAGAAGCAGAAAGTCGTCGCAGCGAAATAAATTTCCAGAGATTCTGAATTGAGAGAACTCCGGCGCGCTGCGCCGGAGGTTTTCTTCCTTTGAATACCAGCGCCGCGCTGCAACAGCCGCGGACCGGCGGCAACTTCGCTTTGAAAACGCAGCGAAAGCATACTGCGCTACCGCTACCCGGGCGCGCATCAGGCGCCGCCGAATTTGGAACCTAATACAGCCCCAATCGGCATTTCCAATGCGCGCTCATTCGACGTCGCAGTTTGTTTACCTTGTACAAAAAGTGAGGAGGGGGTCGCATGTCAGGACGCAGAATTATACTGCCGTCGGTCATGTTCACTCTTGCTTTTCTCGCCGCGATCACCACGCAGGCGGCGCGCAGCGCGCGCGCGGATGAATGTCTCACGAAGCCGACCGGGCCCACGCCACAGGGCCAGCATTGGTACTACCGGATCGATCACGCAAATAACGGCCGTCAATGCTGGCATCTCGCGCCCGAGCAAGGAAGCGGGCAGGACAATGCAACACAGGACGAAACGCTCTCGGCGCCGCAAAGCGCCGCACCGGCAGCATCGCCCCAAATGACAATGACGCCGAAGCCCGCTGCGTCGCCGCAAGCGGCGGCGCCTGCCCCCGCACCGGTTGCGCCAGCCGCTGCGGCCGCGGCTCCCGTGCGATGGCTCAACGGTCCCAGGCCTCCTGAACTTCCCGCCTTCCTTCAGTCCCCACCGCCGACATCACCCGATGTCAGGCCGTCAGTGAGCGGCTCCGACCCCAATCCCGCTTCCGCTGCAGCCGCGGCGGCGAGCAAAGCGCAAAGTGAAACACAAGGTGCGACGCCGGGCGCAACACCCAATGCAACATCAAGCGGTGACCAGAGTGAAACACCGTCCGCCGAAGCGCGACCGCCAAACACCGTTACACCGTCGCGCGCCGGTGATCAGATCCGCCGCGCCAGGGAAATGCGCAAGCAGGCCGCCATGGAAGCGCCGCGCCGGGATCCCCTGTCAATGATGCGCCATCTTGGCGAGGTCGATCACATCTTCGCTCTTCTGATGATTGGTTTCGCCGTTCTCACGATCACAGGCCCCGCCATCCACTTTGTGGAAAGGCGACGACGGCGCAAGGCGATCGCCATTCAGCCGCCGCCGCGCTGGGCAAACGTGGTCGCTCTCGACACAACCACTCCCTCGCCACGATCGGACGCTCCGCCTCGACCCCGGCAGAGAACCCATCGCGCGCAGCCGGCGACGCCAGATTTGCCGGCTGCACCTCGCCCGAAGCGCCGGATCGACCGCGAAGCGGCGGCGCCTGACTGGGCGGCCACACCTCCGAAGCCGTTGGTCGATCGCGAACCGGCGGCGGAATCCGGCTGGGTGCCCGCTTCTCCACCGAGGCATCGGGTCGACCACGAATTGCCGCTTGTGCCTGATTGGGAAGCCTCACCTCGACCGAAGCCGTGGACCGACCGCGAAGCTGCGGCGGAGTCCGACTGGGCGCCTGCTTTTCCGCCAAACCAGCGAGCCGACCGCGAGCCTCCGCCCGCGTCCGAT
>DATEKG010000196.1:0-22359 GCA_035277565.1 Pseudolabrys sp. | reverse complement strand
GGACTCGCCTAGGGAGACTCCGCAATGAAAGGGATCGATACCATCAAGGAGTGGGTCGGGGCGTTGACGGAATTGGCGCTGATGCTGTTGGCATTGGCGATTGTGCTCTCACTGTTGGTCGGTTCGAACTTGCCATTCTTCGGCGCCGTGACCGCGAACATCATGACTTGGGTAAAGGACATGGGCGGGAACGGTCTCGTCGGTCTGATCACCCTCGGGATCGTCCTCTGGCTGTTCTCGAACAGGAAAATGGCCTGACGCACGGACTGCGGTCAGCCCGATCTATTTGCTGACATGATCGGGTGGGGAGCCCGCGCTCCCCACCCACGGAATTGCATGAGTCATCATGGAGTTCTGCCATGCGGAAATTCATGGCCAACGCTACAAAGTTCCTGTGGGATTTCGTCGAACTCGGCTTCGTCAGCATACTTGCGATCATGCTGATCTACCTGATCCTCGGGCAAGGCTCGGGGGGATTTGTGCTGTCTGTGGCTGACAATGTCACAAAGTTCGCCAGCGCGGTCCCGACGCCAAGCCTGGTCGGATTGGCGCTTGTTCTCGGCGTTATCTACTTGCTGATGAATCGGCTCCGCTAGCGAGCGGCGCCGCTTTGGCGTAGAAGTCGGCACGGCCCAGTCGATCGTGTACCGATGCCGAAGTTCAACCGCCGTCAATTCATTACCGCCGCCGCCGCGGGGCTTGCTTCACGCGCGGTGCCTGCGCTTGCGGCTCCCTACTCGTTCAAGAACGGCGGCTTCGACGTCACCGTCGTCAGCGACGGACACCTCGTTCTGCCGACGGGTTTTCTCGCGCCCGAAGCACCGGAGGCCGAGCGCACGCGCTTGCTGCAGGCGGCGGGCGAAACCGGGTTGCAATATAACTCTCCGACCAATGTCACGCTGATTGGCATGAAGAGCGACCTGATCCTGGTCGACATGGGATCCGGCGACCGCTTCATGCCGACCGCCGGAAAACTCTGGGACAATCTCAAGGCGTCCGGTCTCGACAGGCGCAAGATCACCAAAGTGATCTTCACGCACGGACACCCCGATCATCTTTGGGGCACGGTCGATGAGCTTGACGACCTGATGCTGCCGGATGCGAGTTTTTTCGTCGCCAGCGCCGAATGGGATTTCTGGAACGGAGAAAACGCCACACGCGGCCTGCCCGCGGAACGCGCCGGCTTCGTGACGGGCGCGCGGCGCAACTACGCGGCAATCCGGGGCAAGGTGAAAATGGTCAAGCCCGGCGACGAGATCGTCACCGGGCTACGTATCATCGATACGCCGGGCCATACTCAGGGACATGTTTCGCTCGAACTCGCCGGCGGCGACGGCCTCATCATCGGCGGCGATGCGCTCACGCACCCGCTCATCTCGTTCCTTCATCCGGAATGGCGGCCCGTGGCGGATCATGTCCCCGAACAGGCCATCGCGACGCGACGCAGGCTGCTCGATCGGCTCGCCGCCGACCATTCGAAGCTGATCGGATTTCACCTGCCCTATCCAGGGCTCGGCGCCGTCGAGCGCAAGGACAATGCCTACCGCTTTGTGCCGGCGGCCTGAGCTGACGGAAAAACCGAGCGACTTCAGGCGGTCTGACGGACCGCGACGCCCTTGTCCTTGAGGGCCTGCTGCAGCTCGCCGGCCTGGAACATTTCGCGCACGATGTCGCATCCACCTACGAACTCGCCCTTCACGTAGAGCTGCGGAATCGTCGGCCAGTTCGAATAGGTCTTGATGCCGTTCCTGATCTCGTCCGATTCCAGAACGTTGATGCCTTTGTAGCTCACGCCGAGGTGGTCAAGGATCTGGACGACCTGACCGGAAAACCCGCACATCGGGAACTGCGGCGTGCCTTTCATGAAAAGCACCACGTCGTTTCCCTTCACTTCATTGTCGATGAATTGCTCGATTGCCATGGCTGATCCTGTTGGACGGCATTGGCCGCCTGACTGTGAATATATGTACCCCAAAAGTTACCGCCAACCCAAGAGCGCCGGGCCAACGGCTCGTCGCCCAATTCACCGGATTTTTGGGGCAAAAAAAGTGCCTTCGACCTCGAAAATGTCGTCCTGGTTGAGCTTCGCCACTTCGACGATCGTGCGCGGCGGGTAAGGGCCGCCGCCCCAGAGCTGTTCCTGGACCTTGTTGACCAGGGGCCGCAAGCGACTCATGTCGGTGACAAAAACCGTGAGACGGACGCAGTCCGCGAGCGCGGCGCCTTCCGACCGTGCAATTGTCTGCATATTCGCGAAAGCCTGACGGATCCGGGCCTCGTCGCCTTGCACCAATGTGTTGCTGGCCGGATCGATGCCGCGCATGCCCGCGACGAAAATGAAATCGCCCGCTCGTGCGCCGAGGCTCCACGTTCCGGTCGGCGCAATCGCACCCTGCGGCGCAAGAGTGCGAACCCGGCCGCTATCCGTCACGGCGTGCCGGTCTGCAGCGCTAGCGCGTGCAGCACGCCGCCCATCTGCGTCTTGAGCGCTTCGTAGACCAGCTGATGCTGCTGCACCCGCGACTTGCCTTTGAACGAGGCCGAAATCACCGTCGCGGCATAGTGGTCGCCGTCGCCGGCCAGATCACGGATCGTCACCTGCGCATCCGGAATATGCGCTTTGATCAACCGCTCGATTTCGACGGCGTCCATGGCCATCGGCGATGGTCCTCTGCCTACAGCTCGCCGGCCATATAGCCCGGCAGCCAGGACTCAAAACGTTCTTTCAGAATCGTGACTAGGATGGGACGCTCTCCGGAAAGCGTCAATGTGTCGCCGCCGGTCGTGCCGATGGTCCACACCGGCACATTCGCCTCCCGCGCGCGCGCCAGCACGGCATCCACTTTCGCCGGTGGTACGCTGAGAAGATAGCGGGCCTGGTCTTCTCCGAACCAGTGGGCATGGGCCGGAATGTCAGTGGGCGCCGCATCGATGCTTGCCCCGATGCCTGACGCGATCGCCATTTCGGCAAGGCCGACCAGCAGTCCGCCGTCGGAAAGGTCGTGCGCCGCGGTCGCCGTGCCGTCGAGAATGACACCACGCACCAAGTCGCCATTCTCGCGCTCCTCGGTGAGATCGACCGGCGGGGGTCCCCCCTCCTCGCGGCCGCACAATTCGCGCAGATAGATGGACTGACCAAGCCAGCCCGTGGTCTCACCGACGAGCAGGATCGTCTCGCCGGCGCGCTTGAAAGCGAGCGTCGCCGACTTGGTGAAATCATCGATCAATCCGACCCCGCCGATCGACGGCGTCGGCAGGATCGCGCGCCCGTTCGTCTCGTTGTAGAGCGACACGTTTCCCGACACGACGGGAAATTCAAGCGTCTTGCACGCCTCGGCAATGCCGCGGATACAGCCGACGAATTGTCCCATGATCTCCGGACGTTCGGGATTTCCAAAATTCAGATTATCGGTAATCGCCAGCGGCCTTGCGCCGACCGCCGTCAGGTTGCGCCAGCATTCGGCGACCGCCTGCTTGCCTCCCTCGAACGGATCGGCTTCGCAATAGCGGGGCGTCACGTCGGTGGCAAGCGCGAGGCCTTTCGGCCCCTCTTCGATACGCACGACCGCCGCGTCGCCGCCGGGACGCTGCACGGTATTGCCGAGAATGACGTGGTCGTACTGCTCCCACACCCAACGCTTCGAGCATAGATCGGGCGCAGCCAGCAATTTTTCGAGTGCGTCGATCGTGCCGGCCGGCGCCGGCACGTCCGCGGCATCGAGCTCCGCCGGCTTCGCTGCGCTTACGAAGGGCCGCTTGTACTCAGGTGCCTGATCGCCCAGCTCCTTGATCGGCAGATCAGCCATGACCTCGCCGCCGTGGCGCACGATGAACCGCTTTGTCGGCGTGGTTTCACCGACCACCGCAAAATCGAGTCCCCACTTGCGGAAGATCGCCTCCGCTTCCTTTTCCTTCTCGGGCTTGAGCACCATGAGCATGCGCTCCTGGCTTTCCGAAAGCATCATCTCGTAGGCGCTCATGCTTTCTTCTCGGCACGGCACCTTGTCGAGATCGAGCGTCACGCCGAGATCGCCCTTGGCACCCATCTCCACGGCCGAGCATGTGAGCCCTGCCGCCCCCATGTCCTGGATCGCGATGACGCATCCGTTTTGCATGATCTCGAGACAGGCCTCGAGCAGGAGCTTTTCGGAAAATGGGTCACCCACCTGCACGGTCGGCCGCTTGCCTTCGGAATCTTCGCCGAATTCCGCCGACGCCATCGAGGCGCCATGGATGCCGTCGCGGCCGGTTTTCGAGCCGAGATAGACGATCGGCATGCCGACACCGGAAGCCGCCGCGTAGAAAATCTGGTCCTTGCGCGCGATGCCGACCGCCATCGCATTGACCAGGCAGTTGCCGTCATAGCGGGAATGGAATCGCACCGAGCCGCCGACTGTCGGTACGCCGAATGAATTGCCATAGCCGCCGATGCCGGCAACGACACCGGAGACGAGATGCCGCGTCTTCGGATGCGACGGTGCACCGAATGACAACGCGTTCAGGCACGCGATCGGCCGCGCACCCATGGTGAACACATCGCGGAGGATGCCGCCGACACCTGTCGCCGCGCCCTGATAAGGCTCGATATAGCTCGGGTGATTGTGGCTCTCCATCTTGAACACGCAAGCGAGGCCATCGCCGATATCGATGACGCCGGCATTTTCGCCTGGCCCCTGGATCACCCACGGCCCTTTGGTCGGCAGAGTGCGCAGATGCACCTTCGACGATTTATACGAGCAGTGCTCGTTCCACATGGCGGAAAAAATGCCGAGCTCGGTGAGCGACGGCTCGCGGCCGATCAGCCTGAGAATGCGATCATATTCGTCCGGCTTGAGGCCGTGCTCGGCGACCAGCTCGGGCGTGATGGGGGGTTCGTTGCGGGTCACAATTCGTTCTACTTTGCTCGGCCTGTCGTCAATGTCATGGCCGGGCCGATCCCGACCATTGGCGCCTCAACTGTCATGCCGCCTTCGCCAAATGATCGACCAGGCCTGCGAACAGGCCGCGCCCGTCGGTCGGGCCGATCGCAGCTTCGACGTGGTTTTCGGGATGCGGCATCATGCCGAGCACATTGCCTGCTTCATTGAGGATGCCGGCAATCGCATTGGTCGATCCATTCACGTTGAACGCGGGATCACGGCTCCCGTCGGGCGCGGTGTAGCGAAAAATCACGCGCCCCTCGCCTTCCAGCCGCGCGACTGTTTCCGCATCGGCCGTATAGTTGCCCTCGCCATGCGCGGTGGGCACGCGGATCACCTGGCCCGCATTGTAGCCGCGTGTGAACGGCGTATCGGAGCGCTCGACCTTGAGGAAGATATCGCGGCAAATGAATTTCAGCCGCGCATTGCGCATGAGCACGCCGGGAAGCAGCCCTGCTTCGCAGGCGATCTGGAAACCGTTGCACACGGCGAGCACGAGCCCGCCTTTCGCGGCATAGCCGCGCACCGCGTCCATGATCGGGCTGCGCGCCGCAATTGCGCCGCACCGCAGATAATCGCCGTAGGAGAAGCCACCCGGAATCACAACGAGGTCGGTGCCGTGCGGAAATTCGGTTTCAGCGTGCCACACCATCACCGGGTCCAGGCCCGAGGTCAGCCGCAGCGTCCGCGCCATATCGCGCTCGCGGTTGATGCCGGGGAATACAAGGACAGCGGCTTTCATCCGGTGACGTCCACCTTGTAGTTCTCGATGACGGTGTTCGCCAGCAGCTTGTCGGCGGCCTGCCTGAGCAGTGCCTCCGCCCTGGCGCGATCATTACCTTCGATCTCGATGTCGAACACCTTGCCCTGGCGGACGCTCGCCACACCGGCAATGCCGAGAGAGCGCAGCGCGCCTTCAATGGCCTTGCCCTGGGGGTCGAGGATGCCGGACTTCAGGGTGACGGTAACGCGGGCTTTCATAGCGGCTTTTTGCGATTCCGGCGTCAAAAAAGGTGACCTAGCATCCGCGACCGGCGGCCTCAACCGTGCGGACGAGCCCTGCACAGGTCATGACGCCCGTGCCCAATTTCAAGGCTCGGTCGCACCTTTGTCACTTCGGGGCGGCCCGGAATGACATTCTGTCAATGGCAGAGCTCGTTGCAGCCATATCCCCTAAGGACATGCCGCTGTGCTCTCTCAAACGAGATGCCCGGCACAAGGCCGGGCATGATTCGTTTGCGATCGCCTTTGGCCGCGGAGACAGCCCCTACCCTTTCACCAGCACCGGACCCGAGCCTTGCGGCCGTTCGCCCTCGCTCATAATGCCGAGGCGCTTGGCGACTTCGGTATAGGCCTCGAGCAGGCCGCCCAGATCGCGGCGGAAGCGATCTTTGTCGAGCTTGTCGTTGGTCTTGATGTCCCACAGCCGGCAGCTGTCCGGTGAAATCTCGTCCGCGACGACAATACGCATCACGTCGTTTTCCCAAAGCCGGCCGGTTTCCATCTTGAAGTCGACCAGGCGGATGCCAACGCCGAGGAAAAGCCCCGAGAGGAAATCGTTGACGCGGATGGCAAGCGCCATGATGTCGTCGATCTCCTGCGGGCTCGCCCAGCCGAAGGCGGTGATGTGCTCTTCCGACACCATCGGGTCGTTGAGCTTGTCATTCTTGTAATAGAACTCGATGATCGAGCGCGGCAGCTGCGTGCCTTCCTCAATACCGAGACGCTGCGCGAGCGAGCCTGCGGCGACGTTACGCACGACCACCTCGAGCGGGATGATCTCAACCTCGCGGATGAGCTGTTCGCGCATGTTGAGGCGACGGATGAAATGCGTCGGCACCCCGATATCGTTGAGGTGCTGGAACACATACTCCGAGATTCGATTGTTGAGGACACCCTTGCCTTCGATCACCTCGTGCTTCTTGGCATTGAAGGCGGTCGCGTCATCCTTGAAGTGCTGAATCAGCGTTCCGGGCTCGGGGCCTTCATAGAGGACCTTCGCCTTGCCTTCGTAAATGCGACGACGGCGGCTCATGGGTGTGTACCGTGGTTTGTGAAAGTCCATCGGATTGCCGTGGCTCCTTGTTGTGAATCTTTGCAAGATCCGCGGCTGCGGGACCGGACCTGGAAGCGCGTTTGCCCGGGCACGGGTTTGAACCTAGCCGATCGGTTGGGGCAGCACAATCGCGCAGCGCCGGTGTTTTCCACTCCGTATTTTCGCCGCAAAGTCGCCGCCCGATGTCGCCTTGACGGGCAGCCCGTCTCTATGCAAGGCGGGATTAATGTGCATGCGTGCAATTTTGCCGATCGCGACTGGATCATCGCGAAATCGGAAATACATTATCCTTGATGGCACACAGCCAAACAATCGAGGGCGACATGACCACGACATTTGACAAGCGCGAGGAAGGCTTCGAGAAGCAATTCGCGCACGATGAAGAGCTGCGTTTCAAGGCAATGGCCCGCCGCAACAAGATGCTGGGCCTCTGGGCGGCCGGAATCCTCGGCAAGAGCGGCGCGGATGCCGAAGCCTATGCGAAGGATGTGGTGCTGGCCGACTTCGAGGAAGCCGGCGACGATGACGTGTTTCGGAAAGTCGCCAGGGATCTCGAGCCCAACGGCATTACAGAGCAGCAGATCCGCACCCAGATGGCTGAACTACTGACGCAGGCCGTCGCGCAGACCAAGAAGAGCGGCTAGAGTTCCGACGTCGTCGTGCAACCAGGTTCCGACCTCATGGCGACGAGCGCTGCGAAGCAGCGCGTTTCGAACCATGGCGCAGCCCCATCCTTCGAGACGCTGCGCTCTGCGCGGCTTCTGAGGATGATGCGTACAAATGTTGGACTTTCGGTGGTCATTCAATGAGTTCGCCCTCCTTTGCCGTCGCCCGGCGCCTGCGCGCAGGCGAAACCGTCCATGCCGGCTGGTGCATGCTCGGCTCTCCCGTCGTCGCCGAGACGATTGCACGCGAAGGATTCCCCGCTGTCGTACTCGATGCCCAGCATGGGCTATGGGATGCCGCATCACTTATCGCCGGTATCGGCGCCGTCAATCACGCGCAGGCGGCGCCCATGGTGCGCGTGCCGCTCGATGACGTCGCGCTGGTGTCGCGCGCGCTCGATTTCGGCGCAGAGGCGATCATCGCGCCCATGATCAACACCGCGGCTGACGCCCGCCACTTCGCGGCGGCAGCGAAATATCCGCCGCTCGGCGAGCGCAGCTGGGGTCCTTTGCGCGCCATGCCGATGCAGGCGCCGCATGCCGCACCGGTCGACTATATGCGCGAGTCGAACGAGGGTACGCTCGCTTTCGCCATGATCGAAAGCGCGGAAGCGCTTGCCAATGTCGATGCGATCGCGGCAACCCCGGGCATCGATGCGCTGTTCGTCGGGCCATTTGATCTTTCCACCGCTCTCAGCGAAGGCAGGGCGCAGGATCCGCAGGCGCCGGAAGTCGAAAACGCCGTCGATCGTATCTGCACGGCCGCAAAGAAGGCCGGCAAGATTCCCGGCATCTACTGCCGCGATGTCGACGGCGCGCTTGCCATGGCCAGGCGCGGCTTCCGTTTCATCGTTGCCGGCAATGACGGCACCACGCTGCGCACCGCGACGGCGGCGCAGCTGAAGGCGTTGAAATCCTGACCTCCAAACCGTCATGCCCGGCCCGGGCATCCCGCTTACGAGCGCAACGCCGTGCCCTTAAATCGGGATCACCGGGTCTCGCCGCTTTGCGGCGGCCCGGTGATGACAGCCGAGAGAGATCCCAGGACCTTACTGACGTCCGCCTCCACCTCCACCGCCCTCACCTCACACACGCGGTATTCGCGCTCGGTGAGATAGGCGCGCCGCTCGGCGCGAGTTTTCGCAGCCTCCTCGGTTTCCTGCGCCGGCACGAGATCGAGCACGCATTTGAGCGGAAACGAGACAAAGTCGGCGATGTGCGGGCCGATCGGCACCTGCCGCCTGAAGCCGCGGCCGGCAAAGCGCCTGTCGTTCACCAGCGCCTGCCATAGCGCTCGCTCGGCTTCGGTCGGATTCCGCCGCAGAAGTCGCGCGAGGCCCCGCACCGGACCGCGCTCGCCCGGCACGCGGCCGCCGCCATGCTCGGCGAGCAGGTCGCGCAATTTCTGCGCCTCGTCCGGGTTGAGCACGCCGCCGCGCGCCGGCCCCTTGCGCCCCTGCGCGATCGCGTTGATCACGCCATGCAGCGTGCGGATATCCTGCTGTGTCGGCGCCATGCGCTGGAAAATATTGCGCAGGTTCACGCTCATCGTGCCGCGCTTCTCCTCGGGGCGGAAAAATTCAACCCGTTCGAGCTCGCGCTCGAGATCGGAGATAAAGGCATCCAGCTGCTGCTTGGGCGCCGGCGGCGATTTTCGCGGCATCGAGAACGGCAATTCGCCTCCGTTTGCGCATTTGAACCATTCATAGGCGACTATGACGACCGCCTGGGCGAGATTGAGCGATGCAAAGGCCGGATTGACCGGCAAGGTGACGATGCGGTCGGCAAGGGCGACCTCGTGATTTTCGAGCCCGATACGCTCGCGTCCGAAAATAATCGCGACGCTTTCCCCGCTCGCGATGCGATGCGTCATCTCCGCCGCAGCGGCGTCCGCCGCGATAACGGGCTTGGCCTGGTCGTGATTGCGCGCGGTCGTCGCCAGCACGAAGCTGCAATCGCCGATGGCATCCTGGAGGCTGTCACAAAGCACGGCTGCATCGAGTACGCGGTCGGCGCCGGCCGCCATCGCCCGCGCACGTTCGTTCGGCCAGCCCTGCAGCGGCTTCACGAGGCGCAATCGCGACAGCCCGAAATTGGCCATGGCGCGCGCGGCCGCACCGATATTCTCGCCGAGCTGCGGCTCGACCAGGATGACGATCGGCGCCGCTGTCTCGATCCAGCGCTTGGTCTTGTCGGTACCGGCTCCCGGCATATGTTTCTCCGCCGCGCGGTATAGCCGTCCGGGACGCTTTTGGCTTGTGCAAATCTTTGCCGCTTCACCGTCTGACGCGCCGCGAAAAAATGCCGGAAATCACGGGCTTTCGTCCCTCGATTTTGGGTGCTATAGGGGCGCGCGCCGGAAGCCTTTCCTCCCGTCCGCGCAACTTTCAAAAGGTTCTATCCGCAATGGCGAAGATCAAGGTGGCAAACCCCGTCGTCGAAATGGACGGCGACGAGATGACACGCATTATCTGGCAGCTGATCAAGGACAAGCTGATCCATCCCTATCTGGACATCAATCTTCTCTACTACGACCTGTCCGTCCAGAAACGCGACGAGACCGACGACCAGATCACCATTGACGCCGCCAACAAGACCAAGGAAGTCGGCGTGGCCGTGAAATGCGCCACCATCACGCCCGACGAAGCGCGCGTGAAGGAATTCAATCTCAAGAAGATGTGGCGTTCACCGAACGGCACCATCCGCAACATCATCGGCGGCGTCATTTTCCGCGAGCCCATCATCTGCAAGAACGTGCCCCGCCTGGTGCCGGGCTGGACGCAGCCGATCGTGATCGGCCGCCACGCCTATGGCGACCAGTATCGCGCGACCGACATCAAGGTGCCGGCCAACGCGACGCTGAGCATGAGCTATGTCGACTCGACCGGAAAGAAGGTCGAGCAGGAAGTGTTCAAATTTCCGGGCTCCGGCGTCGCGCTGTCGATGTACAATCTCGATGACTCGATCCGTGATTTCGCCATGGCCTCGTTCAATTACGGCCTGTCGCGCGGCTATCCCGTCTATCTTTCGACCAAGAATACAATTCTCAAGGTCTATGACGGCCGCTTCAAGGATATTTTCCAGGAAGTGTTCGACAAGCAGTTCAAGGACAAGTTCGCCGCCAAAAAGCTGACCTATGAGCATCGTCTGATCGACGACATGGTGGCGGCCGCGCTCAAATGGTCCGGCGGTTATGTCTGGGCCTGCAAGAATTATGACGGCGACGTGCAGTCCGACATCGTAGCCCAGGGTTTCGGCTCGCTCGGCTTGATGACGTCGGTGTTGATGACCCCGGACGGCAAGATCGTCGAGTCGGAGGCGGCCCACGGCACGGTGACCCGCCACTTCCGCCAGCACCAGAAGGGCGAGCAGACCTCGACCAATTCGATCGCCTCGATCTTTGCCTGGACGCGCGGCCTCGCGCATCGCGCCAAGCTCGACAACAATGCGGCGCTCGCGAAATTTGCGTCCACGCTGGAAAAGGTCTGCGTCGATACGGTGGAAGCTGGCTACATGACGAAGGATCTGGCCCTGCTTGTCGGCGCCGACCAGAAGTGGCTGTCGACCACCGGCTTCCTCGACAAGGTCGACGAGAACCTGAAAAAGGCGATGGCGGGATAGCCTTCGTCCCACGCCGATGTTCATCGCCGGACTCTCGTCCCGGCGATCCCGCTTAGGAACGCAAGACCGTGCCCTCTTAAGCGAGATGCCCGGCACAAGGCCGGGCATGACAACCGAGGGCAAGGCGCGCACCTGTCCGACTCGCCTACCTGATCTCCTCCGAGACAATATCGCCCTTCGAGGAAACCACCTCGCGGCCGACGCGCTTTTCGACAACCTCCTCGATGCGCTCGGCGATCCGGCGATCGCGCTGCATCAGGGCGTGCAAATCATGTGCGTCGAGCACCAGCAGATTGGTGCGGCCAAGGGCGGTGACGGTTGCCGAACGGCGCGCGCGGCGGAGCACCGCCACTTCGCCGAAGAACTGGCCGACGCCGAGACGCAGCTTTTCCTTCCTGCCCTTGAGGGCGATCTCGACCTCGCCGGCCGCGATGAAATACATCGAATGCGCTGCGTCGCCCTCGCGCACGATGATTTCGCCGGCTTCGACCACCTGCGCCCGCAAGAGCTCCATGACATCCGATATTTCCGCGGCGTCGAGTTCGGCGAACAGCGGCACGCGCGAGATCATGCCCCAGGTCACGATGAAATCGCGGCGGCGAACCTGCTCGGCGAAAGCGGTCGCGATGATACCGACAGGCAGCGCCATCATCACCAGGCCGACGAAAATCGTGCCGGTTGCGATCAGTTTACCGAGCGCGGTCACCGGCACGACATCGCCATAGCCGATCGTGCCGATGGTGACGACAGCCCACCACAGCGCCTCCGGTATGGTCCCGAGCTTTTCCGGCTGAATGCGGCCTTCGGCGAGATGCATCAGTGAGGCTGCAACCATGGCGCTGCCAAGCGAAATGACGAGGCAGCCGAAAAGCGTGCGCCGCTCGCGATAGAGCACATCGAGCAGCGAGCGCATGGCCGGTGAATAGCGCGCAATCTTGAAGAAGCGCACCATTCTGAAGACGAGAACAAAGCGGAAGTCACCCGGCAGAACAATGGCGAACCAGAACGGAAGAACGGCGATGAGATCGACGATGCCGGCTGCGCTCAGGACGTATTTCATTCGCGCTCGCGAATGCTTCAGATGCCGGTGCGGTCCGTGCTCGACCGCCGACCACAGGCGCAGCCCGTACTCGACGGTAAAAACGATGAGCGAGGCGTATTCAATAAAGTTGAAAATGCCCGCGTAGCGCTCTTCGTACTGCGGCATCGACTCCAGGGCGACCGCAATCAGGTTGATCAAGATCAGCGCGATCAGCAGCCGGTCGACCGCCGTGCTCAGGCGGTCGCCCACCGGTCCCTGTTCTAGGACCTGATAAACGCGCCGACGTAAGTCCCTGAGACGATTGCGTGCCATAAGGCGGTTACCCGGGTGAAATCCAGTGGCCTGATATATCAGACTATCGTCACCGCCGACTTGAGGCCGCTCAATACAGGCGAAAGCCGGTCAATTCCCGAGCGCCGCCTCAATCGCCTTCAACGCATCCGCGGCCTTCGACCCGTCCGGCCCGCCGGCCTGCGCCATGTCGGGACGGCCGCCGCCGCCTTTTCCGCCGAGCGCCTCGGCACCCTTCCGCACCAGCTCGACCGCGTTGAAACGCCTGGTCAGATCCTCGGTGATACCGACAACGATACCGGCCTTGCCATCCTCGGCCGTCGCGACAATCGCAACGACACCGGAGCCGACCTGCCGCTTGCCTTCATCGGCCAGGCTGCGCAGATCCTTGAGCTCGACACCGGTGACAGCCCGGGCCAGAAGCTTGACCCCGTTCACCTGCCGGATGTCGGCTGCCGCCTCGCCTGTTCCCTTGCCGCCGCCACCCATGGCCAGCTTCTTGCGGGCATCGGAGAGATCGCGCTCGAGCTTCTTGCGTTCGTCCAGAAGCAACGCGATACGTGCGGGCATCTCTTCAAGCGGAACTTTAAGCTCCGCAGAAGCCGCTTTAACGACCTGAATCTGAGTGTTAGCGGCCTTCCGGGCCGCATTCCCCGTCAACGCCTCGATGCGGCGCACGCCGGCGGCAACGCCCGCCTCGCCGACCAGCGAAACAAGGCCGATGTCGCCGGTGCGCCGCACGTGGGTGCCGCCGCACAGTTCCACCGACCAGCCCAGGCTATTCGACTTGCCATTGCCGGAACCCTCTCCCATCGAGACCACCCGCACCTCGTCGCCATATTTTTCACCAAACAGGGCGCGGGCTCCCGAAGCGATCGCGTCGTCGACCGCCATCAGCCGCGTGGTGACCGGCGAATTCTGCAGCACGATGTCATTGGCGATGTCCTCGACCCGTTCGATCTCCTCGGCCGACATCGGCTTGGGATGCGAAAAATCAAAGCGAAGACGATCCGGTGCAACGAGCGATCCCTTCTGTGCAACGTGATCGCCGAGCACCTGGCGCAAGGCCTCATGCAGAAGATGCGTCGCCGAGTGGTTCTGGCGGATGGCGCCGCGGCGCGCATGGTCGACTTCGAGCAGCAGTGCATCTCCGATCTTGATCGAGCCCTGCTCCACCTTCACCGAATGTACAAAGACGTCGCCGGCTTTTTTCTGCGTATCGGCGACGATTGCTTTCACGCCCTCGCGGCGCATTTCGCCGATGTCGCCTACCTGCCCGCCGCTCTCGCCGTAAAACGGCGTCTGGTTCATGACAACAGCGCCACTGTCGCCTTTCTTGAGTTCGGTGACCGGCTTGCCGTCCTTCACCAGCGCGGTAACGACGCCTTCTGCACTTTCGGTTTCATAACCGAGGAACTCCGTCGCGCCGGCTTTCTCGCGCAGGCCGAACCACACGGTCTCCTGCGCGGCTTCGCCGGAGCCGGCCCAGGATGCACGCGCCTTCTCGCGCTGGCGCTCCATCGCATCCTCGAAACTGGCGAGGTCGACATTGATGCCGCGCGCGCGCAGCGCATCCTGCGTGAGATCGAGCGGAAACCCGTATGTGTCGTAGAGCGTGAAGGCGGTTTCGCCGTCGAACATGTCGCCCTTCTTTAGATCCCCGCTTTTTTCGTCGAGAATTGCGAGTCCACGCTCGAGCGTGCGCCTGAAACGCGTTTCTTCAAGCCTGAGCGTCTCTGTGATGAGCGCTTCTGCGCGGAGCAGCTCGGGATAGGCCTGACTCATTTCGCGGGTGAGCATCGGCACGAGCTTCCACATCAGCGGCTCTTTCGCGCCGAGCAGTTGAGCGTGGCGCATGGCGCGCCGCATGATGCGACGGAGCACATAGCCGCGGCCCTCATTCGACGGCAGAACGCCGTCGGCGATCAGAAATGCCGAGGCGCGCAAATGGTCGGCGATCACACGGTGCGAAGCCTTGTGCTGGCCGTGCGCACCGACCTTCGTGAGTTCGGCTACGCGCTCGATCAGTACCCGGAACAGGTCGATATCGTAGTTGCTGTGGACGCCCTGAAGGATCGCGGCGATGCGCTCGAGACCCATGCCGGTATCGATCGACGGCCGCGGCAGATCGATGCGCGTCTTCTCGTCGACCTGCTCGAACTGCATGAAGACCAGGTTCCAGAATTCGAGATACCGGTCGCCGTCCTCATCCGGCGAGCCTGGCGGGCCGCCTTTCAGCGCGTCACCCTGGTCGTAGAAGATTTCCGCGCAATAGCCGCAGGGGCCGAGCGCGCCCATGGCCCAAAGATTGTCGGCATGGCCGACGATGCGGCTTTCGGGGAGGCCGGCGACTTTCTTCCACAATCCGCGGGCAACGTCGTCCGAAGGGTGCACCGTCACCCAAAGCCGGTCCTTCGACAGACCGAATTCGGTGGTGACAAGGGCCCATGCAAGTTCGATGGCGCGCTCCTTGAAATAGTCGCCGAAGGAGAAATTACCGAGCATCTCGAAAAACGTGTGGTGACGCGCGGTGTAGCCGACATTGTCGAGGTCGTTGTGCTTGCCGCCGGCGCGCACGCATTTCTGCGCCGAGACCGCCCGCGAATAAGGCCGCTTCTCGAGCCCGGTGAAGACGTTCTTGAACTGCACCATGCCGGCATTGGTGAACATCAATGTCGGGTCGTTGCGGGGCACGAGCGCCGAGGACGGCACGACCTGATGATCGTTGCGGGCGAAAAAATCGAGGAAGCTTTTGCGGATGTCGTTGACGCCGGTCATCGTGTGCCGTGGTTCGAACGCCCTGCTGGTGCCTGCCCAAAACGGACGTAAATCCCCGTCCGGCTTGATGTTTCGGGGCTTATTTAGCGGCGGGGGTGGCGTAAGTCTAGGAAGAGCGTGCTATTCCCTGGGCGCGGCGGCCGGCTGTGTGTCCAAAAAACCGCCGGTTGCCGGTGCACGAGCCGCCAGCCGGTCCGACCCGGCCAGCAAGGCCGTCCGCACCTATTATGCGGCTCCCCACAAACGCTTTCGCCCCCGTCCTCGGTGGCGGCCGCTTTACGCAGCCGGGTGCCGACGGGGGCGAATGCCTGACGCATCACCGGAAGTCACGCGCCACAAAATGGTGCGGCGAACACTCGGCGCCGCCGCTCGCGCCTTACGGACCATTCTGCCTTAACGAGCAGATTTTCCCTTACGCTTCGGGCTCTTGACTGCCGCATTTCTGCCTTTTGCAGCTGCCGCCTTCGGCGTCTTCCTCTCGCTCTTTCCCTTGAACTCCCTTTTGCTTTCGCGGGCCTTGCCTTTCGCAGAACCAGCCTTTCCACGCGCAGCGGCTGCGTGTTCAGTCTTGAGCTCAGCCTTGAGTTCACCCTTAGGTTCGGCTTTGGGTTCGGCTTTGGGCCCGGCGTTAAGTTCAGCCCTGAATTCAACCTGGGGCTCGGCGGTCGTTTGGGTCGGCGTGGGCAGGACAGGCAGCGGTTCTTCCATCACCTGCGCCGGTGCCTCGCTGACGAAGGTCACGCCTTCTTCGCGAAGTCCGGCTCCGGACGGCAGCGTCGAGACAACACCGCCCGGCAGCCCATTATCCTTTCAAGCTTCCGCGGCCTCGTCGTCGTCATCGTCCTTGCGGTCGCTCTCGCCCGCCATGATCGCTTCGGCGATCAAGCCCGCGTTCTGCCGCACGGCGGCTTCAATCTTGGCGGCGACATCGGGATTGTCCTTGAGAAATTGCTTGGCGTTCTCGCGGCCCTGGCCGATGCGCTGGCTGTCATAAGAGAACCATGCGCCGGATTTTTCCACGACATTGGCCTTCACGCCGAGGTCGATCAGCTCGCCGGTCTTCGACACGCCCTCACCATACATGATGTCGAATTCGACCTGCTTGAATGGCGGCGCGAGCTTGTTCTTGACGACCTTGACGCGGGTCTGATTGCCGACAACCTCGTCGCGTTCCTTGATCGCGCCGATGCGGCGGATGTCGAGACGCACCGACGCATAGAACTTCAGCGCATTGCCGCCCGACGTCGTTTCCGGCGAGCCATACATCACACCGATTTTCATGCGGATCTGGTTGATGAAAATGACCATGGTGCGCGAGCGCGAGATCGAAGCCGTGAGCTTGCGCAGCGCCTGGCTCATGAGACGCGCCTGCGATCCCGGCTGCACATCGCCGATCTCGCCCTCCAGCTCCGAACGCGGCACCAGCGCCGCGACCGAGTCAACCACCAGCACATCGATCGCGCCGGAGCGCACAAGCGTATCGGCGATTTCAAGCGCCTGCTCGCCGGCATCCGGCTGCGAGATCAAAAGGTCGTCGACATTCACGCCGAGCTTGCGGGCATAGACCACGTCGAGCGCGTGCTCGGCGTCGACAAATGCACAGATGCCGCCCTTCTTCTGGGCCTCGGCGATCGTATGGAGCGCGAGCGTCGTCTTGCCGGAGGATTCCGGCCCGTAGATTTCCACCACGCGGCCGCGCGGCAGGCCGCCAATGCCGAGGGCGATATCGAGCCCCAGCGAGCCCGACGGAATGGCCTCGATATCCATGGCCCTGTCGTTCTTGCCGAGCTTCATGACCGAGCCCTTGCCGAACTGGCGCTCGATCTGGCTCAGCGCAGCGGACAGGGCTTTCGATTTATCCATGGATGATCCTTCAACGAGACGCAGGGCAGGCTGACTCATGATATCGCGCTCCTTATGACGGCGATTCGACCCCCCGACAACGCGGCCCCTGCCGGATCGCCGGAATCGACTGAAGGAAAAGACCGTACACTATTTGTTCTCCGTTCGCAATATGTTCTCGTCGGATTTTTGGGTGCTGGCCCGCCTCGACCCCGCTGATCCCTAAACGCCCGGACTTCCGGACGGGCTGTCCTTGCTTTTCCACAGCCCGACTCGCGCGCCGCGTCTGATCTCGATCTGCTTGACGGGGATGGGATCCCCGAGACCCGCCGTTTCGGCTGATGACTGCTATCGACGCGCGGGTCGCGGATAGAGGCTAAGGCGGTGCCAAAAATGATCTGCCTATGTTGTTCTCAACGTCTTCACCGACGTCGAGGCATCGGAACGTTCAGCCACGCGATTGCCGTTTCTCGGATGTCCGCTTGACCTCGACATGCGAGCACTGCGGGCACCGCCAATAGGTCGTCACACTGTCATCGTCATGTTCGATGCGTGTCAGCGTTTCCATTCGCCCCAACTGACAAATGGGACATGGGCTGTTGCTTCTGGTCCTGGCATTGCTGTCCGGCATTACGAATAAATTTCGCATAAACGCAGGTCAGATCACATTAATTCTGAGCAAGGTTGCGCGCGAAGAGAGTTCCCCAGGACCTCTCCTGCTCGATAAACCGCCGTAACCATTTGCCCCGGTGGTCGTCTTGCTGCGGCGGCCGCGCAGCGAAAAAAGCCCTGGCGCGCTCACCCGCATGCGGCCAAGGCTGCCATGCCCGCCCCCTTGAGTTCCGGTTCCGGTTGGCAGGGCCCGAGCAATGGTTGCTATCATCGCTGCACCCTGCTTTGCGTTTCATCAAAGCGCACGGTTTTATTGCCGGCTGAAGTGCCTGGGCTAAACTCCTTCAGTTCAGGTGATGGTTGAGCGATGGTAGGAAAGCGCGTCCAGTTTCACGAGGAGACCTGGCACGAACTGCAGGTGCTTGCCGCCGACAGCATGAAATCGTTCCAGGAGCTTGCCGACGAAGCCTTCGCGGATCTCCTGCGCAAACACGGCCGGCCCGCCAGTCTCCGGGAGGCGCTGCGCAGAAGCGCAGGACAGAGCGCAAAGGTTATCCCCCTGCGTCACCAGCGTCCAACGGCAAAAAAGCGGAAATAACGCACCCCGCTATTGCAAAAATTTCACTGGCTTTTTTTCGCCTGCCGACGCCCAATATGCGCGGGCGACGGCACTTCGCGATTACGAGTCAATTCCAGCAAGACCCAAGGAGACAACCTGATGCGTAAGCTGGTGGTGACACTGTCGGCGACGGCCGCGATTCTGCTCGCGGGTTCACTTGCGTCCAAGGCGCAAATTACGCGTGGTGCAGCCTCCTTGCCGGCGGCAAGTCAGAATTTCACCCCCGATCGAAAAAGCCGCGTGCGGGCCCATCACGGTCGTTGGTGCGGACCCTGGCACCACCGCGTGTGCCGTATGGCCGCTGCTGGTGCGCACCCTGCTGAGTGATCCGACCCGGTTGTAAACGCGGCGCCGCCGCCAGGATTCATCGACAAACATCAACGGAGCCGCCCAGTGGATCGGACCGTGGCCCGGCTGAATATCGAGCGCTATCGTCAACTGCTCGCAACGGAAACCGACGAGGGTCGGCGACAGCTATTGCTTCGCCTGATCGCGGAAGAAGAAGTAAAAATCGCGGACAACGGTCCGCCGGAAAAAAGGCCTCTTTAGCTTCCCCGCTGCGACGCCCACAGGCGCCAGTGCGTCGGGTTGACGTAAACCCGCTCATTCGACCGCGCATCAACCCAGCCGCCAGTCACCCGCCGGCACGGAAACACGAGCGCGTGCGGCCCATCCTTGTCGATCACGGCAAGTTCAAGGTCGCAATCGAAGGGCGCTTTGGCAACAGATTCCCACATCAAGAAAGAATAGCGCCTCATTCAATCGACTTTTTGATCTAGATCAGAACGCGGCGCCGCGCGTCGTTTATGAGAAAGATACGCTCGGCCGCTCAGGCCTTCGCGAGGAGGCGTCGTGAAATCCGCCGTCATCAAGCGCTCGATTATTCTGCACGGACACAAGACAAGCGTGTCCCTCGAGGATGAGTTCTGGACCGGCCTGCAGGAGATCGCGGCCGACAGGGACACCAGCCTTTCCATGCTGATCGAGCAAATCGACCGCGAGCGCGACAATTGCAATCTGTCTTCCGCAGTCCGTATTTATGTTTTCACCTATTTCCGTGCCCGCACCGGCCGGCCGCAAAGCGAGGCTGAACCGTCGGCTGCATCGGTCCGGCGAATAGCCTTGGCCGATTGAGGCCGGGCGCACGCCGCGCGCCCATTCAGCGCGGTTTTGCTGGGGTAAGATACTTGACAGGCAGCGGGCGCGACCGCAGGGACCCGGTGAGGCCTGCGGTTTGCCTTTCCGCAGCGCAATACGCTATATTTTGCGATGCAGTAACGAGTTTGTATTGCCGCGGGACCGGGGCGCGGCGGAGTGGAGTGCAATGTTGAAGTGGATGCGCAAGTACACCGCGATCCCGGCGGTGAAATACTCGATCATCGCAATTGCAAGTCTGCTGTGGCTTGTCGGTTTTGCCGACCAGCTGCCCGATCTCACGCAGACGGCCAAATATGTCGGCATCTCGCTTCTGATGGTCGCGGTAGCGGCAACCGGCTGAGGTTGCGGCGGCTAGACGCCGAGATGGCGGTGCAGGATTTCCGGACGCGCCTTGATCTCCCGCGCCGGTCCCTCGTGCACGATGTGACCGTTATTGATGATGTAGACGCGGCTCGCGAGCGTGAGCGTTGCCGCCAAATTCTGTTCCACCAGCACTATGGTCTGTCCGGCATCGGCGAGATCACGGCAGGCCTTCATGAGGTCGCGCACGATCACGGGTGCAAGACCTTCAAAGGGCTCGTCGAGAAGGATGATTTTCGGGTCGCGAACGAGCGCGCGTGCAATCGCAAGCATCTGCTGTTCGCCGCCTGACAGGTCGGTTCCGCGGCTGCCGCGCCGCTCCTTCAGGCGCGGAAACATCTCGTAGATCCGTTCGAGCGGCCACTTGTTTTCCGCCGTCAGCCCGGCGAGCACCAGGTTTTCCTCCACATCGAGGCTGCCGAAGATGCGGCGCTCCTCGTGCACGAGCTGCATGCCGGCCTGTGCAATCGCATGGCTCTTGTGTCCGGCGACTTCGGCGCCGTCGAAAATCACCGAGCCGCTGCGCGGAGTCACGACGCCCATGAGGCTTTTGAGCGTCGTGCTCTTGCCGGCGCCGTTGCGCCCGAGCAGCGCGACGACTTCATTGCGATCGACCCGCAATGACACGTCGAAGAGGATGTGAGAATCCCCGTAGTAGCTGTTCAGCGCGCTGACTTCGAGCAAACTCATTCTGCCGCCAGAACTCCGTGCACTCCACCGAGATAGGCTTCCTGCACTTTTGCGTTTCCCTTGATCTGATCCGGCGTCCCTTCCACCAGAACCCGGCCTTCCTGCAACACGGTCACCTGCTGCACGAGCTCGAACAGCGAATCCATGTCGTGATCGATGATGATCATGGTCCGGCCCTGGCTGATCGACTTGAGCAGGCGGACCGTTTCCACCCGCTCACGCGGGCTCATCCCGGCCAGCGGTTCATCGAGCAGCAGCAGGCTCGGCGATGTCGCCAGCGCAAGACCGACCTCCAGCCTCCGCTTCTCGCCATAGGCAAGGTCCGATACCGGAGTGTCGGCGCGCGCCCCAAGATCGACGAGCTGCAGCGTATGGTCTACCTGCGCATCAAGGCCCGGTACGCTCTTCATCGACCTGAACAGGTCGAGCTTGAATTTGCCGCGCAATTCGGCAAGCGCGGCAATCGTCAGGTTTTCGCGAACGGTAAGCCGGCTGAACAGCTGGTTGATCTGATAGCTCTTGGTCAGGCCGAGCTGGCAGACATCGGTGACCGTCATGCCGGTGATGTCACGGCCTTCAAACAGGATCTGACCCGCCGTCGGCGGAACCTCGCAGGTGAGCATCTTGAAGAATGTGGTCTTGCCGGCGCCGTTGGGGCCGATTATGCCGCGCAACTCGCCGTGGTTGACGGTGAAATCGATATCGCTGTTGGCGGCGATACCGCCATAGCGCTTGCTCAGGCCGCGCGCCTGCAGGATAGGCCCGCTCTTGCGGTCGCTTTCGCGATGGCGCGCCGGCATTGCCGTGACCACCGGCCCACGCACGGCTTCGGCAGCAGCCGCCCTCTGCTCCTCCTCGGCGGTAATGCCCGGAACGGGCGCTTCCTCAACCGGCTCCGACTTTTTTCCGACGTCCGCCAGCAGGCCATAGAGATCCTCGATGCCGCCGATGAGCCCGCGGCGCAGGAAGCAGACCAGCAATACGAAGACAAGACCAAGCACGAGCGTCCAGGCCGCGCCGAGATTGAGCGTGGTCTGCAGGAAATCCTGAAGGTAGAGCCACACAGTCGCTCCGATGAGAGGGCCGAACAGCGTGCCGGCGCCGCCGATAGCGGTCTGCATCACCAGCTGGCCCGAAGTGTCGAACGTGAAGGCGTCCGGCGGCATGAAGCCCTGCATCAATCCGAGCAGTCCGCCTGCAAAGCCCGCATAGGCGGCGGCAACAATGAAGGCAGTCAGCTTGTAGCTGTGGATATTGTGACCGACGGCCCGGGCGCGCAGCGGGTTGTCCCGGATCGCGCGCAGCACGGCGCCGACCGGTGAGCGCACGATGCGCAGAGCGAGAACGGTGCCGATGAAATACCAGAACGCGAGAAACGCATAGAGCGTCCAGTCGGTGTCGAAGTGGAAGGTCTTGAAGCCAAGGAAGAGTGAAGGCGTCGGCACGCCAGGCAGACCGTTTTCCCCGCCCGTATAGGCGGAGAGCGGATTGAATTCGACAAAGTAAAAAACTTCCGCGATCGCCACCGTGATCATCGCAAAGTAGATGCCGGTACGTCTGAGCGCGATCAATCCGACAAGATAGCCGATGCCGGCAGCGACGATCGTGCCGATAAGCAGCGACACCATCACGTATGGAAAATTCACGATGGTCAGCAAATAGGCCGCGACCATGCCTCCGGTGCCGAAGAACGCCGACTGGCCGAA
>DATEKG010000195.1:0-2993 GCA_035277565.1 Pseudolabrys sp. | reverse complement strand
CGCGAGGCGCGGCGGATGTCCCAGGCGATCTGCATCTCGTCGCGCTTCGGATTCAGCGCGCAGGCAGCGACATAAGCCGCGGCTGTTGATCGGCTGATGCCCGCGAAACAATGCATCACCATCGGTGTCTTGCGATCCCATAGCGCGACGAAATCGACGAGCCGCTGCACGTGTTCATTTGCCGGCGCTGTGTAGCCGTCCATCGGCATTGTGATGTCATCGACTGCAAGGACGAGGTGGTTCTCCGGCGCAATGTGGCTCGGGCGTTGAACGCGGTCAACGAGCCGCAAAAGCGTCACCATGTGGCGAGCACCGGTCTCGTCGACGGTGGCGGGCAGACGCGAAAGTGAGCAAACGTGAATCATGTGACCGAATGAAAATACGAATCCTGCGTCATATGTATGACGCCATGGCTGCGATGAAAAGCCTCATGCGCGGAGGAGCTTCTCGAATCGCTCCTTAAAGCGCGTTTGCGCCACCCCGGCCGGCCATGAGCTGAGATAGTCGCGTTCCAGAGCGGCAGAGAATTTCGGCGGCGTGCCGAAGAATTTTCGTGCTTCCTCGTCGGCGAAGCCGGCCAGGCGCGTTGCTTCGAGATATGCGGCACATCGGTCGGCGCTTTTGATGAGGGCCTGCAACGTTTCCGGCAGTTTGACGGGCAGCCCGAACCGCAGGTGAATGGCGGCGAGCAGCCGGCGCTCCACGGCCTTGTAACTGTCGCCGATAACGGCCTTGAACGGCGAGATCATGTCGCCAATGACATATTCCGGAGCGTCATGCAGGAGCACCGCCAGGCGGCCATTCCGGTCGAGTCGCGGAGCCTTGGCGCGTGCGAGGGCCTCAACCAGCAGCGCATGCTGGGCAACCGAGAAAATGTGCGGGCCTTTCGTCTGGCCGTTCCAGCGGGCGACGCGCGCGAGTCCGTGCGCAATGTCATCAACTTCGACATCGAGCGGCGAGGGGTCGAGCAGGTCGAGCCGACGGCCCGACAGCATGCGCTGCCATGCCCGCGGCGAGGACTTCGCACTGTGGCCGGATCCGGGCGGTCGTTTCATCGCTTGCGCGCAAGTTTTGCGACGGCGGCATGCCGGTGACAGGTGACAAGATGATCATTGACCATCCCGACCGCCTGCATGAACGCATAGACGATGGTTGGGCCGACAAATTTGAAGCCGCGCCCGATCAGCTCTTTCGATATTTTTCGCGACAGCTCGGTTTCCGCGGGTACCTGCCGCGTCGTTTTGAACTTGTTAAGTTTCGGCTTGCCGTCGAGGTGATCCCACAGAAGATCGGAAAAGCCGGGGCCGCTCTCCATGATCTCGAGCCAGGCGCGAGCCGATGACACCGCGCCTTCAATCTTTGCGCGGTTGCGCACGATGCCCGCATCATTCATGAGGGACTCGATCTTTCTCCCGGGATAGCGCGCGATTTTTTCCGGCTCGAAATTGTCGAAGGCCCGCCGAAAATTGTCACGTTTGCGCAGGATGGTTATCCACGACAGGCCGGCCTGGAAGCCGTCGAGGATGAGCTTCTCGAACAGTGCGCGATCGTCGTACTCGGGAACGCCCCATTCCTTGTCATGGTACGCGATATAGAGCGGATCCTGTTTCGGCCAGGGGCAGCGGACCATGCCGTCAGGCGAGGCAACGAGCTTGCTCATGGCGCGGCCTTCGTGTCGCCGGGCCATGCGAATTTTGCCCAGGCCGGCTTTACCGTACGGATTGCAATGCCGCCGGCCTCGAGCGGCGCTTGCGTGGCGAGCGCATCCTCGATCCGGTCGAGCCGCATAAGTGCGAGACCGCGTCCTTTCGAAGTCGAGCCGAGCACGCCAACCTGCTTCTCGCCCGCCATGATCGGCAAGCCCGAGCTGGGTGCGAATTCATCGTAGGCGACGGGAATGACGCGGCTGCGTGCGCTGGCGCGATGCTCGACCCGGGAGACGACCTCCTGGCCCACATAACAGCCCTTGTCGAAATCGACGCCGTTGAGCTGGTCCATGTCGGCTTCATGCGGGAATGTATCGCCATAGGCAAAATCAAGGCCGCCACGCGGGACGCCGAGCGCAATGCGATGCGCTTCATAGGCATTGGCGTCGGTGAGCGTCGCGCCGAGATCGGCTGCGGCGTCTGCCGCAAGATGCGGCGGCAGCATGATCCGGGAGCCGAGGGCCGCGAGCCGCGGATCGGTGTAGCTCAGGCCATACTCGCTGTCCGCAGTGCCATTCCACGCCGCCATGACCCCGAGCACCTCCGAAAGATCCTCGCAGATCACCTTGGCGCGCAGCTTGTAGAAATTCAGCTTTTCCACGAGCGCAAGGGCAAGCGCCCGCGGGCAATCGAGGAAGAACCCGCCGCCATCCTCCGCGGGCGCCTCCGCCACGATGAAATCGGCGATGATTTTGCCTTGGGGGGTGAGCAAGGCGGCAAAGCGCGCCTCGCCGGCGGTCAGCTTGAGCATATCGCTCGTTACGAGGCCGTTGAGAAAACGGCGGGCATCATCGCCGACAACCTTGATCACACCACGGTCGGGGAGGAGAGCTGCTTGCATTACGGTTCTCTGGGGTCTGCCACGATAATCTCTTGCCAGAACTCGCGGCGGAACGTAAGCGCTGTTGAGGCAGGCTCAAGTCCGTCCAGACGCATTCCAGAATGGCCGAAAATTACGACGTAATTCTCAAGGGCGGTACGGTCGTCAATCACGACGGCGAGGGCGCGCGCGATTTGGGACTGCGCGGGGGGCGCCTGGCCGCGATCGGCGACCTCTCGGGCGCATCGGCAGGCGAGGTCGTTGATTGCCGCGGCCTGCACATATTGCCCGGCGTGATTGATACCCAGGTACATTTTCGCGAACCTGGACTGACCCATAAGGAAGACCTGGAAAGCGGCTCGCTCTCCGCCGTGATGGGCGGGGTGACGGCTGTCTTCGAGATGCCGAATACCGATCCGCTGACGGTGAGCGCGGAGGCGCTCGCCGACAAGGTCAGGCGCGGCCAT
>DATEKG010000194.1:0-9741 GCA_035277565.1 Pseudolabrys sp. | reverse complement strand
CATCGGGATTGATCCCAGGATTCACGATATTCGATTTGTCGAAGACGACTGGGAGAGCCCGACGCTCGGCGCATGGGGTCTCGGCTGGGAATGCTGGTGTGACGGGATGGAGGTTTCGCAGTTCACTTATTTTCAGCAGGTAGCCGGTTTCGAGTGTGCGCCGGTCGCCGGCGAACTCACCTATGGCCTCGAGAGGCTGGCGATGTATGTGCAGGGCGTCGACAACGTCTACGCGCTCAATTTCAACGGTCGTGAGGACGACAAGAAGGTCACCTACGGCGATGTCTTTTTACAGGCCGAAGAGGAATATTCGCGGCACAATTTCGAATTCGCCGATACCGCGATGTTGTTTGAGCAGTTCAAGATGGCGGAGGCAGCCTGCCGGAAGTATTTGGCCGCGGGCTGGGCGGATGGAAAGAAAGAGCGGCATCTGATGGCGCTGCCCGCTTATGATCAATGCATCAAAGCGAGTCACGTTTTCAATCTGCTCGATGCGCGCGGCGTGATTTCGGTGACCGAGCGTCAGAGCTACATTCTGCGCGTGCGAGAACTCGCAAAAGCCTGCGGCCAGGCATGGCTTGCGACCGAAGGAGGCGGGACAGGTTAAAGCGGCCTCCGCCATGACCCTTCATCCGTGTGGCGACTACCCTGTCCAAAAGGGACGGGGCACAAGACGCGTTTCTGACTGCGCCGATAAAACGCTATAATTCGAATCAGCTGGCGCGGGGCGCCTATAGACCATGCTGTCCTGGATCGTTGCGATCGCCGTTGTGGCGATCGCGCTTTACGCAATCATCGTGTTCAACCGTCTGGTGCGCACGCGCCAGATGGCGAATGAAGCCTGGAGCGGCATCGATGTGCAGCTCAAGCGGCGCTCTGACCTCGTTCCGAATCTCGTTGAAGCCGTCAAAGGCTGCGCCGCTCACGAACGGTCGGTTCTCGACGACGTTACGCAGTTGCGCGCCGCCGCGGGCGCGCTTCCGTCCGACGACATTGCCGGCCGCGCCCGGGCGGAAGGCGCTCTGTCGCTTGCGCTCGGCAAGCTCGTCGCGCTGGCAGAGAATTATCCGGATCTGAAGGCGAGCGGAAACTTTCTCGATCTGCAGCAGCAACTGAGCCAGCTGGAGAATGAACTGCAAATGGCGCGTCGTTACTACAATGGCGCGGTTCGCAACCAGAATGTCCTCGTCCAGTCATTTCCGGGCAATCTGATCGCCGGCCTGTTCGGTTTCAGGCAGCGCGACTATTTCGAATTATCCAGTGACGCCGAGCGGACGGTGCCACAGGTCGGATTCGCGGCGGGCCAGGCGCCTCAATGAAAGGGTATCGCCGATCATGAATCCCTTCCGGCCTGCCGGACGTTTGATGTCGTCCTCAGTGCTGGCCTTGGCCATTTGGTCATTGTCGCTCGTGCCCGTTTCGGCCGCCGAGATCATTGATTTTTTCGACTCGAACGTTCGTGTGGCGAAGAACGGCGATCTTGACGTCACCGAGACAATCGTTGTGCAGGCCGAGGGGCGCGAGATCAGGCACGGTATTTACAGGGATTTTCCGCTCACTTTTCGCGATGACGCCGGTGCAGTCCATGAAGTCGAGTTCAAGCTCCTCGGCGTGCAGCGTGACGGGAAGCCGGAAGATCATTCCACCGTGCATCAGCACGGCATCATGCGCATCTATGCCGGTAACAAAGACACGATCGTCTCACGCGGCGAGCACACCTACACCCTCCACTACCGGACCGGTCGGCAGATCCGGTGGTTCGACGGCAAACCGGAGCTCAACTGGAACGTCACGGGCAATTTCTGGCGCTTCCCGATCCGGCGCGTTTCGTATCACCTGCAGTTTGCAGCAGCCGGCGAGCCTGTGCGCTGGACTGCCTATACCGGGCGCCTGGGTGCACGCGGTACCGATTGGCGCGGAAGCCTTGGCGCCCTCGGGACGTTGAGCGTCGATACGACGCGCTGGTTGGGTCCCGGCGAGGGACTGACGGTTGTGGCGGAAATCCCGGCGGAGGCAGTCGATGTGCCGAGCGATGCGGCCTTGCTGTGGTACCGCATTTTCGACAACCGCGGGTGGATTTTCGGCGGAATAGGTTTTCTGGTCGTGCTCGCCTACTACTTCGCGGCCTGGGAAGCGGTCGGGCGCGACCCCAAAGGCGGCACCACCATTCCTCTGTTTGAGCCACCCAAGGGGATCTCCCCCGCACTTGCCAATTACATCCGCGATTGGGGCTTCGGCCGGGAGAAGTGGCGAGCGTTTACGGCCGCGGCGCTTTCGCTCGCCGTACGCGGGCTGCTCCGGTTCGAGCAGGATGGCAAGACGCTGACGCTCAAATCGACCGGGAAGGCTCCGCCCGGAGGCTTTCAGTCGCTGCCGGCCGGCGAAGGCGCCATATGGACGTGGGTCAACGGGCAGGGCGGCGTCGGCATCATCAACAAGGACAATGGCGAATCCGTCGCGAAAGTCGGCGAGAGGTTCACAAGCAGCATTGAAGCGGAAAACAAGAATCGATTCTTCCGTCGCAACCTTGGCTACGCGCTGGCCGGATTTGCAATGACCTTCCTGGTGGTGGTCGGTGTTACCAGGTTCGGCGGGCTGCAGGACAATGACATCGCGATTTTGACCGCGCTCGGTTTTACCGGATTTATTTTCGGCATCGCCGCGATGCAGGTTCTGCCTCTGATCTTCGGAGGTGTGAACCTGGGCAGCCTGGTGCGCATCATCATGTCGCTGGCCTTTTTCGCCATATTCGTTTCAACGTCGGCCTCGGTGGTGCGGGCGCTGTTTCCGTACGGCTTTGGCGGAACGCTGCCGCAGGCCTGGTCTTATATCGAGAGCTATCCATTGCCCTTTGTGCTGGTGACCGCTTTTGCAACCATCAACGGGCTGTTTGTCTACCTCCTGCGCGCACCGACTGCGCTCGGCCGGCCGATCATGGATCAGCTGGCGGGACTCCGCCTCTATCTCGAAACGGCGGAGGCGGACCGCATGAACATGAGCGCACCGGAGATCACCGCTGATCGTTTCGAGGCGCTGCTTCCTTATGCGGTCGCGCTTGATGTCGAGAAACCCTGGTCAGACGCCTTCGCCGCGGCGGTCCGCCGCGCTCATCCGGGCGAGGCAGACCCGATGAGCACTTACCGGCCGAGCTGGGGTTCGGGCAGCGGCTGGTCGGGCAGCAATTTCGGAAACGCGGTGTCGTCCTCGATATCCGGGATCAGCGGAGCGCTGGCGAGTTCAGTGCCGGTCTCGTCCGGCTCATCGGGGTTCTCCGGCGGTGGTGGTTCCGGTGGAGGTGGCGGCGGGGGCGGAGGAGGAGGCTGGTAAAAAACCGGCGGCGAGGGTGACAGCGGCTGGCAGCCTTGCTACGCAGACGCGCCACCAATTGCAGTAAGTTGCATGCCCGACCTTCTGCTCGAACTTCTGTCCGAGGAAATCCCGGCGCGCATGCAGTCACGCGCGGCCGACGATCTGCGCAAACTGGTGACTGACCGGCTCGTAGAACAGGGATTGACGTATGAGGGAGCAAGCGCGTTCGCCACGCCGCGCCGGCTCGCGCTCACGGTGCATGGACTTCCGGCGAAACAGCCGGACGTGAAGGAAGAGAAAAAAGGCCCGCGCGTCGGCGCGCCGGAAAACGCCGTCGCCGGCTTTCTGAAAGCCGCCGGTCTGAAATCCGTCAAGGAAGCCAGGATACAGCCGGACAAGAAGGGTAACTTCTACATTGCGGTCATCGACAGGCCGGGGCGGGACGCAATAGACGTGATCAGGGACGTCTTGAGCGCGACGATCGCGACTTTCCCTTGGCCAAAATCGATGCGTTGGGGCGCTCGTTCCGAGAGGCCGGGCTCATTGTCGTGGGTGCGGCCGTTGCATTCCATCGTGGCGACGTTCGGCCCGGAAACCGAGGAACCGGCGATCGTTCCGCTCGACCTCGATGGCATCGAGAGCGGCAACAAGACCCGAGGTCACCGCTTCATGGCTCCCGGCGAAATCGAGGTGCGCCATTTTGAGGACTACGTTGCCAAGCTCGAGAAAGCCAAAGTGGTGCTGGATGCCAGGAGGCGCGCCGATATCATTCGCGCCGATGCGAACAACCTCGCTTTCGCTCAGGGGTTTGAGCTGGTCGAGGATGACGACTTGTTGGCCGAGGTTGCCGGCCTGGTTGAATGGCCGGTGACCCTGATGGGAAGCTTTGACCGGACTTTCCTTTCCATACCGGACGAGGTGATCAGGGCTACCATCCGCAACAACCAGAAATGTTTCGTGCTGCGCGACCCGCAGACGGCGAAGCTCGTCAACAAGTTCATTCTTGTCGCCAATGAGGAGGCGACGGACGGGGGCAAAGCGATCGTTGCCGGGAATGAACGCGTGATCCGCGCGCGTCTCTCGGACGCAAAATTCTTTTACGAAACCGATCTGAAAACGCGGTTGGAAGATCGGCTGCCGAAATTCGAGCAAATCGTCTTCCATGAAAAACTCGGCACCCAGGCAGAACGTATTGCGCGCATTGTGGCGCTGGCAGGCCAGCTTGCGCCCGTCGTCGGCGCCGATGTGGCAAAGGCCGAGCGGGCGGCGCAATTGTGCAAAGCCGATCTTCTCACCGAAGTGGTCGGCGAATTTCCCGAACTGCAGGGCCTGATGGGCCGCTACTACGCCGAGGCGCAGAATGAGGACGAGGCGGTCGCTCACTCTGCCGAAGATCATTACAAGCCAAAGGGTCCCGACGACCTCGTGCCATCTGATCCAGTCGCGATTGCTGTGGCTCTTGCCGATAAAATCGATACGTTGGTCGGCTTCTGGGCAATCGATGAGAAGCCGACCGGCAGTAAGGACCCGTTTGCGTTGCGCAGGGCCGCCCTGGGTGTCATTCGAATCGTGATCGACAACAAGCTGCGGTTGCCGCTTAAGCCCACATTTGGCAAAGCGCGTCAGAAATTTTCCTCCGGAAATGATCTGCTGGCCTTCTTTGCTGATCGCCTCAAGGTTCAGCTGCGCGACCAGGGCGCGCGGCACGATCTGGCCGATGCCGTTTTTTCACTCGAAGATCAGGACGACCTTTTGATGATCGTCCGTCGTGTCGATGCACTGGCAAAATTTCTCGACACCGATGACGGGAAAAACCTGCTTGCCGGCTACAAGCGTGCGACCAACATCATTCGCATCGAGGAAAAGAAAGACAAGCGCGAATATACCGGAGCGCCCGATATAAAACGCTACCAGTTGCCCGAAGAGAAGGCATTGGCCGAGGCTATTACGGTTGCGAAAAAAGAAGCTTCGGCAGCCGTTGCGGAGGAGAATTTTGCGGCTGCCATGATGGCGATGGCGAAGCTGCGCCCGCGCGTCGACGCGTTCTTTGACAAGGTCACGGTCAATGTCGACGATAAAGCTTTACGCGAAAACCGCCTCAAGCTGCTCAACGAGATACGCGAGGCCACCCGCACCGTTGCGGATTTTTCGAGGATAGAAGGCTAAGCTGGCAGCCCGCCATTTGGCAAAGCCAATGGGTGCAACCATGTCAGCCTATGCGCGCGATCCAGTCCTCACGCCGGTTTCGATCGTCGACCTCCGGCCGACACAGATTTCCGTCGGACTGCGTGAGGTGAAAGAAAAACGCAAAAGATTGCGCAAGCGCGGCCCCAAGAAGATCGGAAATTTTCTCGGCGATCATTTGATCCCGGTTATCCTGGGCCCAAAAAAACGCCCATACGTCATCGACCATCATCATCTGGCCCTTTCGCTGCATTCGGAGGGCGTCGAGAAAGTGCTGGTCACCGTCGTGGCGGATCTGAGTGAGCTCGCGGCTGACGACTTCTGGCTGGTTCTCGACCATCACAGTTGGGTGCATCCCTATGATGAGAACGGGCGTCGCCGCGATTTCTCGAAAATCCCCAAATCGATTGAAGGGCTGAAGGATGATCCGTTCCGCAGCCTCGCTGGCGAGCTTCGTCGGGCCGGGGGCTTTGCCAAGGATACGACCCCTTTCAGTGAATTCCTCTGGGCCGATTTTTTCCGCCGGCGCATGAAACGCAAAAGTGTGGAAAATGATTTTCCCGCGGCCGTCAAAAAGGCAATGAAACTCGCAAGGAGTCTGGATGCCCGGTATTTGCCGGGCTGGTGCGGCCCGGTCGACTCATGACATGGAGGCGACACCCGAGGGGCAGGGAACCCACGGCCGTGTTGCGGCTTGTTGAACGTCAGCAAAAGGGACCATCATGATGACCATCGGTATTGCGCATTTGCAGCCCGTTGTTGCTCTCATCGCCGGGATTCTCATTCTTGTCATCCCGCGATTGCTCAACATCATTGTCGCGGTCTACCTGATCCTGGTCGGCTTGCTCGGCCTCGGGCTATTCCGGTAGCTGCTTGTGACTACTTGCGCGAGCCGCCCCTGCAATGCTTTTAAGACTTGTTGTCCCTCTAATTTCGATTGATCGATGGCTAAACGAAAACATTCGCGTGTCGGCGTGAAAGGCAAAAAGCGTACGGTACGAAAGGCCAGTCGGGCGAAGCCGGCAGGGGCCGCCGCTCGTGCCAGGGTCAAATGGGTGTACGGCTTCGGCGACGGCCGTGCCGAGGGAAAGGCGTCCATGCGCAATCTGCTCGGCGGGAAGGGCGCCGGGCTTGCCGAAATGGCCAATCTTGGCCTTCCAGTGCCGCCAGGCTTCACGATCACCACCGAGTTGTGCACGTATTACTATGAGCACGAGAAGCAGTACCCCGGGGATCTGCGCGGTCAGGTCGAAAAGGCACTGGCGCAGGTCGGCCGCATCACGGGAAAGTCATTCGGCGACAAAAACAATCCGCTGCTGGTATCGGTTCGGTCAGGCGCGCGAGCCTCAATGCCGGGCATGATGGACACCGTTCTCAATCTCGGCCTCAACGACGAAACGGTGGAGACGCTCGCAAAAAAATCCGGCGACAGGCGTTTCGCCTTCGACAGCTACCGGCGCTTCATCACCATGTATTCCGATGTCGTGCTCGGTGTTGGGCACGAGCATTTCGAAGAGCTGCTCGACCGTCACAAGGAACGCCAGGGCTACAGTCTCGATACCGAGCTTTCGGCCGATGATTGGGCGGAGCTTGTTGTTCGCTACAAGAAGCGTGTCAAGGATGAGCTCGGCCACGATTTTCCACAGGACCCGCACGAACAATTATGGGGTGCCATAGGCGCAGTGTTTGGTTCATGGATGAATCAGCGCGCGATCACCTACAGGAAACTGCACAACATTCCCGAAAGCTGGGGCACGGCGGTGAATGTCCAGGCCATGGTCTTCGGCAATATGGGAGATACCTCGGCAACCGGGGTCGCCTTCACGCGCAATCCCTCCACCGGCGAGAAAAAACTCTACGGCGAATTCCTCATCAATGCGCAGGGCGAAGATGTCGTCGCCGGCATTCGTACTCCGCAGGAAATCAGCGAGAGCGCGAAAAAGGAATCCGGCTCCGACAAGCCGTCGATGGAATACACGCTGCCCAAGGCCTATTCCGAGCTCAAACGCATCTACAATGTGCTCGAGCGGCACTATCGCGACATGCAGGACCTGGAGTTCACGGTCGAGCAGGGCAAGCTCTGGATGCTGCAGACACGATCGGGAAAGCGCACAGCCAAGGCCGCGCTGCGGATCGCCGTTGAGCTTGCCAATGAGGGGCTCATATCCAGGAACGATGCCATCCTGCGCATTGATCCGCTCGCGCTCGATCAGCTGCTTCACCCGACAATTGATCCGCGCGCCCATCGCCGCGTCATCGCGACAGGCCTTCCGGCTTCGCCCGGTGCGGCAAGCGGCGAGATTGTATTTTCGCCGGACGAAGCCGCGCAGCTCAAAGCCGACGGCAAGAAGGTCGTATTGGTGCGCGTCGAAACCTCGCCGGAAGATATTCACGGCATGCATGCGGCCGAGGGGATCCTGACCACCCGCGGCGGCATGACCTCTCACGCCGCAGTGGTCGCGCGCGGCATGGGCAAGCCATGCGTATCCGGCGCCGGTTCACTGCGCGTCGACTACGCGGCGGGCACCATGACCGCCGGCGGACAGACATTCCGGAAAGGCGATTATATCACCGTCGACGGATCGACCGGCCAGGTTCTCGCCGGGAAGGTCGACATGATCGAGCCTCAACTGTCGGGCGAGTTCGCCACGCTGATCGGCTGGGCTGACAAGGTGCGCAAGCTCGGCGTTCGCGCGAATGCCGACACGCCTACCGACGCGAAAGCCGCGGTTCGTTTCGGCGCCGAAGGCATAGGGCTTTGCCGGACAGAGCACATGTTCTTTGATGAAGACCGTATCCAGGCGGTCCGGGAGATGATCCTCGCGGACGATGAAAAGTCGCGGCGCGCCGCAATCGCAAAACTTCTGCCGATGCAGCGCGCCGACTTCGTCGAACTCTTCGAAATCATGGCCGGGCGACCGGTCACCATCCGGCTGTTGGACCCCCCGCTGCACGAATTCCTTCCGCATGGGGATGAGGAGATAGCCGAAGTGGCGGCGGCGATGGGGGCCGATCCGAAGAAGCTCGCCGGCCGCGCGAACGAGCTTTCCGAATTCAACCCGATGCTTGGGTTCCGCGGATGCCGTATCGCGATCGCCTATCCGGAAATTGCAGAAATGCAGGCACGCGCGATTTTCGAGGCTGCGATCGAGGCGGCGCGTCGCACCGGAAAGCCGGTCGTGCCCGAAGTGATGGTGCCGCTGATTGCCACCAAAGCCGAACTCGACCTGGTCAAGGCGCGCATCGACGCGATGGCCGAAGCGGTCGCGAGAGAGAAAAATGCAAGCGTCGACTATCAGGTCGGCACCATGATCGAGCTGCCCCGCGCGTCATTGCTTGCGGGTGAGATCGCAGAAAGTGCCGAATTCTTTTCCTTCGGCACCAACGATCTGACGCAGACAACCTTCGGGATTTCAAGGGACGATGCTGCAAGCTTTCTCGGAATTTATACCGCGCGTGGCATATTGCCCGCCGACCCGTTTGTGTCGATCGATCAGCAAGGTGTCGGCGAGCTGGTGAAAATCGGTGTCGAGCGCGGCCGCAGGGTACGGCCGAAACTCAAGGTCGGAATTTGCGGCGAGCACGGCGGCGATCCCGCCTCGGTCGCCTTCTGTCACGAGGCGAAGCTCGACTACGTATCCTGCTCTCCGTTCCGCGTGCCAATAGCACGTCTTGCCGCCGCGCAGGCAGCGCTCGGCAAGACCGTCGCGAGCCAGGCTTAGCGCGTGACTGCGCCCGCGATTTTTGATCTGAGCGGCCGGGCTGCCCTGGTAACCGGCGGCAATGGCGGCATCGGCCTTGGCATGGCCAAGGGCCTCGCTCAGGCCGGCGCGTCGGTGGTGATTGCGGGACGAAACAAGGAAAAAGCACAGTCGGCCCTTGCGGAGCTCCGCTCGCTCGGCGCGGAGGCGGATTTTGTCGAGCTGGACGTCGTGCAGGAGAGTTCCTGTCGCGACGCCGTCCAGCGCGCCGCCGCGCGGTTTGGGCGTCTCGATATTCTCGTCAACAATGCCGGGACTACGGTCCGCAAACAGCCGGAGAGCCTGACCGCGCAGGATTGGCATCTGGTCATGAATACCAATCTCACCGGCGCCTTTCTTTGTTCGCAGGCCGCTTATCCTCACATGGTGAGGGCCGGCGGCGGCAAGATCATCAATATCGGGTCGATGATGTCGGTTTTTGCCTCGTCCTATGCGGCGCCTTACTCGGCGAGCAAGGCCGGGATTGTGCAGCTCGCAAAATCGATGG
>DATEKG010000193.1:0-11447 GCA_035277565.1 Pseudolabrys sp. | reverse complement strand
GACCAACGGCGAATTTCTCGCTGCGCGCGATCCATTCGGCGTCAAGCCGCTCTACGTCATCCAGTCCGGGACAAGCTTCCTGTTTTGCTCGGAAATGCGGCCGCTGCTGCAGACGATGCCGTCGGGCGACGTGTTGCTGTTGCCGCCGGGTTATGCGCTGTCCCGCAAGACCTGTGTGCGTTTCAAATCGCCGGTTTATCCGCGCGTCGATTTGCCGGTGCGACACGATCCGCAGGTGCTCGACGAGCTGCTGCGCGATGCCGTTCGCATCAGGCTTCCGGAAGGTCTGCCGGTTGCGACGCTTTTTAGCGGCGGGATCGACAGCACGCTCGTTGCCCATCATGCGCGGCAATTCCGGCCGGAAACGCCTGGCTACTTCGTCGGTGGCCAAAATGCGCCTGACTATCGCTATGCGGCCGAATATGCGGAAAAGACAGGTTTCGAGCTGCGGCTCGTTCCTTTTGAGCCCGACAGTGATGCCGTCTTTGCTTCGATCGGCCGCGTCGTGGAGGTCACCGAATCCTTCGAGCCCAATCTGGTGCGTGGCGCGGTCTGCTCGCTGCTCGCGGCAGAGCAGATGCATCGCGACGGCTTCCGGGTGGCGCTGTGCGGGGAAGGCGCCGATGAACTATTTTGCGGCTATCCGCCGCTCGAAGTGGCCTTCCAGGAAAGCGAGGCCGACGGCCGTCCGGTGCGCGATGAATGCCTGGCGCTGATGCATCGCGTCAGCCTGCAGCGTGTTGATCGCTGCTCGATGCGCTACCAGGTCGAAACGCGCGAGCCGTTTCTCGACCCGTCGATCGTCCGATATGCGCTTAATATCGATGCCGCGGCGCTGGTGTGCGACGTTGACGGGCTGCCGCGCGGAAAGGCGGCGCTTCGCGATCTCTACGATCTCTATCCCGACGCATTGCCGACGGCCATCCGCGATCGCGCCAAGGTGCCGTTCGGCGAGGGCGCCGGCCTCGACGTGTCGCCGCAGGAGTCCTCCTGGAAGCAGCGGTTCAATGCGGAGATCTCCGACCGCGACCTGCTCGAGGGGCGGGTCGAGTTCAGCGAATTCAACATCCAGTCGAAGGAAGAGCTGTTCTATATCCGGAAGCTGTCTCAGGTGATGGATATTTCACGTGTCCCGCATCTGCGCGACCGCGCCTGGATCGCTTTCCCGGTCATGCAGAAGCTCGAAAAGCTCAAGGCCTTTGCGCATTTCAGCCTGTAAGCGGTTGTCGGCAGGCCAATTCTGAACTCCGGCTCCGGGCTTGTCTTTTACCGGCCGATCCGCTTTCACTCGGCGGTCGACGTCGAATCCAGCAAGGTTTGTGATGCGCCTGTCCCGTTATTTTCTGCCGATCCTGCGAGAAACGCCGAAAGAAGCGGAGATCGTCTCGCACCGCCTCATGCTGCGAGCCGGGATGATGCGGCAGGAGTCGGCCGGCATCTACGCGTTTTTGCCGCTCGGTTTTCGGGTGCTGCAGAAGATCTGTCGGATCGTCCGTGAGGAGCAGGACCGCTCCGGTGCCATCGAACTGCTGATGCCGACCATTCAATCCGCCGAGCTTTGGCGTGAAAGCGGGCGATACGAAGCCTACGGCAAGGAGATGCTGCGTATCACGGACCGCCACGAGCGCGAGATGCTCTACGGTCCCACCAACGAAGAGATGATCACGGAGATTTTCCGCGCTTACTGCCGTTCGTATAAAGACCTTCCGGTCAATCTTTATCATATCCAGTGGAAATTTCGCGACGAGGTACGCCCGCGCTTCGGCTTGATGCGCGGCCGGGAATTCCTGATGAAGGATGCATATTCCTTCGACCTCGATCAGGCTGGCGCGACGCATTCATACAATAAGATGTTTGTCGCTTATCTGCGCACTTTCGCCCGTATGGGCCTGAAATCGATTCCAATGCGTGCAGAGTCGGGGCCGATCGGCGGCAATCTTTCACATGAGTTCATAATCCTTGCGCAGACGGGCGAATCCGAAGTGTTCTGTCACAAGGAATATCTCGACATGGCCGTGCCACCGGCCGATGTGAATTTCGATGATGTCAGCGGCTTGCAGTCAATCGTCGACCGGTGGACGGTGCAGTATGCGGCTACCTCCGACATGCACGATGCTGCTGCGTTCGCAAAACTGCCCGCGGACAAGCAGGTGACCGCGCGCGGCATCGAGGTCGGCCATATTTTCTACTTCGGCACCAAATATTCCGAGCCGATGAAGGCGCTTGTGACGACACATGATGGCAGGGAAGTGCCGATTCACGGCGGTTCCTACGGCATTGGCCCGAGCCGGCTGGTCGCCGCAATCATCGAGGCCTCGCATGACGATGCGGGCATTATCTGGCCGGAGCCGGTAGCACCATTCAAGGTGGCGATCCTCAACCTCAAACAGGGCGCGGCCGAAACCGATGCGGTCTGCGAACAGCTCCATCGCGATCTGACGGCAAAGGGCGTTGAGGTGCTCTATCACGATCTCGATGAGCGCCCAGGCGCGAAATTCGCGACCGCCGACTTGATTGGAATCCCCTATCAGGTCCTGGTGGGGCCGCGCGGACTTGCTGAAGGGAAGGTCGAGGTCAAGAAACGCGCCGACGGCAGCCGCGAAAATCTGGGTCCAGCGGCGGCCCTGGACTTGCTGGCGCGCTAAAGAATCGCAGGCCGGTGCGTCGGATTGCCCCGCCCCGGCGGCGGTTGCAGGCAACCCGCCGAAGGCCCCAGAATCCTGTGTGTTGCCAATGGCTTTGCTCTCGCACCTTTGGCACGAATCCGCCAGAATCTCTGTGAACAGTCGAACGCGGGATACCCATTGATGACCGAGCCCAAGGGGACGCGGCCCTTTTCCCCGTTCGAATGGATGCTGTCGCTGCGCTATCTGCGCGCGCGGCGCAAAGAAGGATTCATTTCAGTCATCGCCGGATTTTCTTTTCTCGGGATCATGCTCGGCGTTGCGACGCTGATCATTGTGATGGCGGTCATGAACGGGTTCCGCAAGGAACTGCTCGACAAAATTCTGGGCCTCAACGGTCATCTGCTGATACAGCCTCTCGAAAAACCGCTTACGGATTGGGAGGAAGTTGCAGCGCGTGTGGCGGGCGTCAAAGGAATCCGGCTCGCCGCTCCGATTGTGGAAGGGCAGGCGCTTGCGTCTTCGCCCTTCAATGCCGGCGGCGTTCTCATCCGCGGCATTCGGCTGGCCGACCTCGAAAAGCTTCCGTCGATTGCGAACAACATCAAGCAGGGGACGCTCAAGGGATTTGACGAGAACCAGGGTGTCGTGATCGGCCGCCGGCTCGCCGACCAGTTGTCGCTGCGCGCCGGAGACAACATCACGCTGGTCGCCCCGCGTGGTGCAGTGACGCCGATGGGCACGACGCCGCGCATTAAAGTCTACAAGATTGACGCCGTGTTCGAGATCGGCATGTCGGAATACGACAGCGCGATGGTGTTCATGCCGCTCAAGGAGGCGCAGGCCTATTTCAACCGCGCCGGCGATGTCACCGCGATCGAGATTTACACCGAGGATCCGGATCGCGTGGACCGTTATCGAAAGGCGGTCCAGGACGCCGCACAGCGCCCGATATTCATGATCGACTGGCGGCAGCGCAACGCAACATTCTTCAATGCGCTTCAGGTCGAGCGCAATGTGATGTTTCTCATCTTGACATTGATCGTGCTCGTCGCCGCGCTCAATATCGTGTCCGGCCTCATCATGCTGGTGAAAGACAAGGGTCAGGACATCGCCATTCTGCGCACCATGGGGGCGACGCAGGGAGCGATCATGCGCGTGTTTCTGATCACCGGCGCGTCGATCGGCGTGGTGGGAACGATTGTCGGTTTCATGCTGGGCGTTGTCATCTGCCTGAATATCGAGACGATCCGGCAATTCCTGTCCTGGCTGACGAATACGGAATTGTTCTCGCCGGAACTGTATTTTCTTTCGCATCTGCCGGCGCAGATGGATTCCGGCGAAACCACGGCCGTTGTCGTGATGGCGCTGGTGCTCTCGCTGCTTGCCACGCTCTATCCCTCATGGCGCGCCGCGCGTCTCGATCCCGTGGAGGCGCTGCGCTATGAGTGAGGCCTATACCGTCGACAGGATGGAGACCGTGGAGCAGCAGCGGGCGCCGCAGGAGGAGCCGCCCCAGGCGCGGCCGCAGGAAGATATTCCGATCATGTTCATGCATGACGTCGAGCGCCATTACCGGCAGGGCGACGAGACGCTGCAGGTGCTCAACGGCGTTGACCTCGCGCTCTGGCCGGGGCAGTCCATCGCGCTGGTGGCGCCATCGGGTGCTGGCAAGTCCACGCTTCTGCATATTGCGGGCCTGCTCGAGCATCCCGATCACGGCGATGTCTATGTCGACGGGCGTTCGACCGCGATCCTGCCCGATCATGAACGGACTCGTATCCGGCGCAATGAAATCGGATTTGTCTACCAGTCACACCATCTGCTGCCGGAGTTCTCCGCGCTGGAGAATGTGCTGCTGCCACAGATGATCCGCGGCCTTTCGCGCGGCGAAGCGAAATCGCGCGCGATCGAGCTGCTGGAATATCTGGGCCTGGGAGCGCGGCTCAATCACAGGCCGGCGGAACTTTCGGGCGGTGAGCAGCAGCGGGTCGCCATTGCGCGTGCTGTTGCCAACGCTCCACGCATTTTGCTCGCCGATGAGCCGACAGGAAATCTGGATCTGCACACGGCGGAGCACGTGTTCCATGCGATGTCGCAATTGGTGAGCGCCTCGGGACTCGCGGCGATCATTGCGACCCACAATATGGATCTTGCGGCACGGATGGACCGGCGGGTGACGCTGCGGGACGGCAAACTCGTCGAGCTTGCCTAGTCGACGCCGACGAGCGTGGCAACGCCGGCAGCAAATGAAGACCGCATTGTCGTCGCATTCAACATTATGATCCGCCCCGCCATCGAGAGCCCGACGGCTTATCTCGAGCAGAAACGATGAGTGTTCGTGCGAAGGACAATGGGCCATGAAGAAAGCGTCCGCGGTCATGAAGAAGAAAAATAGCGCCGCGAAAGAAGAAACAGGCGCTCCGTCGCGACTGATCGATGCACGAATAAAGGAACTGGCCGATTGGCGAGGTGAGACGCTTGCTCTCGTCCGGACTCTCATCAGGCAGGCCGACCCGGACGTGGTCGAGGAGTGGAAGTGGAGGGGGGTTCCGGTATGGGAACATGCCGGCATCATCTGTACCGGCGAAACATACAAGGCGGTCGTGAAGCTGACCTTCGCCAGGGGTGCTTCGCTGGAAGACCCGTCGGGCCTCTTCAACTCCAGCCTTGAAGGCGGCACCAGACGCGCGATCGATATCCATGAAGGCGACAAGATCGATGAAAAGGCGCTGAAGGCGCTCATTCGCGCCGCGGTGACGCTGAATACCGAGGCAGTCCGGCGGCCGGTGAAGAAGTAGGGCGCCCCGGCCACGGCGTTGGCGACGGCCTTTCCCAGAGTGGCAATCCCCTTTTTTAAGCTATTGATTTTGTGTGACTATCTACTTCTCCGCACGATTGTCGACACAGCTTGACTCCTGAACAAAAGCTGAACTATGTTCTCTCTCTGTTCTTAGGAGAGAAGCAATGATCAAGACTGTGATCCAGGAGGCTGCGGCGCTGGCCTCGCTGTCCTTGTTTGTCGGGATGATAGCGATCTGGACCCAGGTGCTGGGAAATCTGTGAACGCAAGGCCGGTTCGACCGCGACGCGTGGGCGGCTCCTTAAAAGGCTCAGGCGCACTGTTGCCGCGGCTTCGTGAAACGCGAGAAATGCGGGCATAGGTCCGATTGTCCGCCGCCATGCAATGGACATCGGAGGATTGCGTCTCCAATCTGGTGAGACACAGACTCACCCGAACTTTCGATCTGACATGGCCGCGCTCGATTTCGTGCATCTGCACGTTCATTCGTCCTACTCGCTGCTCGAGGGTGCGCTGACCATTGGGCGGCTCGCCGAATTGGCGAAGGCAGATCACCAGCCGGCGCTGGCCCTGACCGACACCGACAACATGTTCGGTGTTCTGGAATTTTCTGAAAAAATGGCGGCCGTCGGCATACAGCCGATTGTTGGCTGTGCGCTTGCGGTCGACTTTGGCGATACAGACCACGGGCCGCGCAACAGCCACACTCAGCCCGAGCGCTCGCGCATTGTGTTGTTGGCGGCAAGGCCCGAGGGTTACCGCAGCCTCATGCGCCTCAACTCCCGCGCATTTCTCGACACGCCGTCCAGCGAGCCTCCGCGGCTGAAGCTTGATTGGATGGACGGAGAGACGCAGGGCATCATAGCGCTGACGGGCGGCCCGGGCGGCCCGCTGGACACGGCCGCGGCGGCCGGACAAAGCCAGCTTGCGGCGGCGCGGCTCGAGGCGCTGCTCAGGCTCTTTGGCGACCGGTTGTATATCGAGCTGCAGCGCCACGGTACAGCCGCCGAACGCCGCACAGAGTCCGTATTGGTCGATCTCGCCTACGGCAAGGGTGTGCCGCTGGTCGCCACCAACGAACCCTATTTCGCGACGGCGCAGGACTATGAAGCGCACGATGCCCTGATTTGCATCGCCGAAGGGCGGCTGGTCGCCGAGAGCGACCGCCGCCAGCTCACGCCGGAGCATCGCTTCAAGAAACGCGCGGAGATGGCTGACTTGTTCAGCGACCTCCCGGAGGCGGTCGCATCGAGCGTGGAAATCGCGCAGCGTTGCGCGTTCCGCCCGCGGACGCATCAGCCAATCCTTCCGCGCTTCTCGGTTGGGGGCAATGGCAAGGCGGTCGACGAGGCAAGCGAGTTGCGTAAGCGGGCGGAAGCCGGCCTCGAGCAACGCCTCGCGACTGCGAGAGTGGCTGTAGGGCACACCGTCGATGAATATCGCGAGCGACTCGATTTCGAGCTCGGCGTTATCGCGGGCATGAAGTATCCCGGCTACTTCCTCATCGTGTCCGACTTCATCCAATGGGCGAAGAAGCAGGGCATACCCGTTGGACCGGGCCGTGGTTCGGGCGCCGGCTCGCTCGTGTCCTACGCCCTTACCATTACCGATCTCGATCCGATCCGCTTTGGCCTGCTGTTCGAGCGTTTTCTGAATCCCGAGCGCGTGTCGATGCCGGATTTTGATATCGACTTCTGTCAGGACCGGCGTGACGAGGTGATCCGCTACGTCCAGGAGCGTTACGGCCGCGACCAGGTGGCACAGATCATCACTTTCGGAACGCTGCAGGCGCGCGGAGTGCTGCGCGACGTTGGCCGCGTTCTGCAGATGCCGTATGGCCAGGTCGACAAGCTCTGCAAATTGGTGCCGCAAAATCCGGCAGCGCCGGTTTCACTCAAGCAGGCAATTGAAGGCGAGCCAAAACTGCAGGCGGAACGCGACAGTGACGCCGTGGTCAAGCGGGCATTCGACATCGCGCAGAAGCTCGAGGGGCTTAACCGTCATGCATCGACCCATGCGGCCGGCATTGTGATCGGCGACCGGCCGCTGTCGGAGCTCGTGCCGCTGTATCGCGATCCAAAATCGGACATGCCGGTGACCCAGTTCAACATGAAATGGGTCGAGCAGGCGGGACTGGTGAAATTCGATTTCCTCGGCCTGAAAACGCTGACGGTGTTGCAGACCGCGGTTGCACTCGTAAAGCGGCGCGGCATCGATATTGATCTTTCCGCGATCCCGCTCGACGACAAGCCGACTTATGAACTTCTGGCCGGCGCCGAGGCGGTTGGCGTGTTCCAGCTGGAAAGCGCGGGCATGCGCCGGGCGCTGCTCGACATGCGGCCGGACCGCTTCGAAGACATCATTGCGCTGGTTGCGCTCTATCGTCCCGGCCCGATGGCGAACATTCCAACCTATTGTGCGCGCAAGCACGGCATGGAGCAGCCTGATTACATCCATCCCAAGCTTGAACCGATCCTGCGCGAGACGTTCGGCGTCATCATCTATCAGGAGCAGGTGATGCAGGCCGCGCAAATTCTGGCAGGTTTCACGCTCGGCGAAGCAGACCTTCTGCGCCGCGCTATGGGCAAGAAAATCCGCAGGGAAATGCAGGCGCAGCGCGAGCGCTTTGTTTCGGGTTCGGTTGAGCGGGGAGTCGAGCGGCATCAGGCCGACGCGATCTTCGACCTGCTCGAGCGCTTTGCCGAATATGGATTCAACAAGAGCCACGCCGCGGCCTATGCGCTGGTTGCCTATCAGACCGCCTATATGAAAGCGAACTTTCCCGTCGAGTTTCTCGCCGCGACCATGACGCTTGACATGGGAAATACCGACAAGCTTTCCGAATTTCGCGCCGAGGCGGAACGGCTTGGTATCAAGGTCGATCCGCCCTCGATCAACCGCTCGGCGGTCGATTTCGAGGTCGAGGGAAACACCATTATTTACGCGCTCGCCGCGCTCAAGGGCGTTGGCCGGCAGGCCGTTGAGGCGATCATGGCCGCGCGCAACGGATTTCCGTTTGCCGATCTTGCCGACTTCGCCGCACGGGTAAATCCGCGCGCCGTCAACAAGCGCGTGCTGGAGAGCCTTGCGGCCGCCGGCGCCTTCGATGCCTTCGAGAAGAACCGCGCGCGGGTCTTCGGCAGCGTCGACACCGTGCTGGCGCGCGCACAGCGCAGTCATGATACTGCGGCAGTCGGACAGAGCGAACTGTTCGGGGGCGGTTCGGCGCGCGAACCGATTGCGCTGCCGCCGGTCGAGCCCTGGCTTCCGGCAGAGCGGTTGCGGCGCGAATACGAAGCGATCGGCTTCTTTCTGTCGGGCCATCCGCTCGACGATTACGCCGCTGTCCTGAAAAAGCTGCGCGTTCAGCCCTGGGCGGAATTTGCGCGCGCCGTCAAGGCTGGCGCGACGGCGGGCCGTGTGGCCGCGACGGTCGTTGCGCGAACTGAACGCCGCACGCGCATGGGCAGCAAGATGGGCATCATCGGCCTGTCGGATCCGAGCGGCCATTTCGAGGCGGTCATTTTCTCCGAGGGGCTTGCCGAGCATCGGGATTTGCTGGAGCCGGGCAACGCAGTCCTGCTCTTCCTTTCGGCGGAAGTGCAGGGTGACGAGGTGCGCGCCCGTATCCAGTCGGTCGAGCCGCTCGACAATGCGGCGGCCAATCTGCAGAAGGGACTCCGCGTGTTCCTGCGTGACGGCGCTCCACTGGAGGCGGTAGCGAAGCGGCTCGAATCGGCGCCGCGCGCCAATCATTCCAATGGTGACGGCGAGGTCAGTGTGGTGCTTCTTCTCAACCGCGGCACCGAAGTCGAGGTCAAGCTGCCGGGGCGGTTCAAGGTCTCCCCGCAGATTGCCGGCGCAATCAAGGCCGTGCCGGGCGTCGTGCAAGTGGAGGCGCTGTAACGTCATTCCGGATCCGCCCCTTGCGCGCCCCCGGAATGACGAGATTTTCGGAATCGGAGTTAGTCATGAGTCTTTCCCGCAATCCAACCCGCCGCGCCATCCTCAAATCCGCCGCCGCACTGCCGCTCGTTTATGCGGCGCCGCTGCGTGCTGCACCGCCGCCGCCGCAGAGCATCACTCCGGCGCTGATTGCTGCGGCAACGAAAGAAGGCCAGCTGACCTGGTACACGTCCGCCGACCTTCAGCTTGCGGAGAAGGTCGGCAAGGCGTTCGAGCAGAAATTCCCCGGCATCCGCGCCCGCGTTGAACGCGCCGGCGGCGAGCGTATTTTCTCGCGTGTCGCGCAGGAATATGCCTCCGGCCTGCACGTCGTCGACGCGGTCAGCACCGGCGATGCCGCCCAATTCCTGGCCTGGAAACGGCAGAAATGGCTCGCACCTTATGTTACGGACGATGTCGCCCGTTACATCCCGCGGGAACATCGCGATCCGGACGGCCTGTATGCGACCGTGCGGTCGTCACTGTGCGTGATTGCCTACAACACCGAAATGGTCAGGCGGGATGAAGCGCCAAGAAGCTTTGCCGATCTTCTCGATCCGAAATGGAAGGGCAAGATTGTCAAGGCGCATCCGAGCTACAGCGGCACCATCATGACATCAACTTACCAGATGGTGCGCGAGCTCGGCTGGCCCTATCTCGAGAAGCTCGCGCAGCAGCAGGTCCTGCAGATCCAGTCGGCGACCGACACGCCGAAGAAGATTGTTCTTGGTGAGCGCACAATCATGGCCGACGGCAACGAATCAAACGTGCTTCTGCTCAAGGAAGCAGGCAAGCCGATCGAGGTCGTCTATGCAAAGGAAGGGACTCCATCGATCGTTCAGCCGTCGGCGGTTTTCGCCGCCGCACCGCATCCGAATGCCGCCCGGCTGTTTCAGAACTATCTGTTCAGCGTCGAGGGGCAGGCCTTGTTCGTCAACATCGGAGGCCTGCGCTCGCTCCACGCTTTGGTGAAGGACAAGCCTGGCCGGACGCCGCTCTCAGCCATCAAGGTTTGGAAAGATGACCCGGCCGGCGTCGAGCGTGACGGCGAAGAGATCAAGCGCCGCTACTCCGAAATATTCCATGTGTGACTACGACGCCCCGAGGTTTGGCAGCGTGAACAGATACACGAGGCCGAACAATGTCATTCCAAAAGCCACGGCGGCGATCGGTAACAGTACTTGAACTGAGGCAGCGCGTCCGCTCAGACCTCCCGTCCAGGTTTCAAAGGAGTGCTGCGCCCATTCGTTGAACGGCGCGACGTAGCCGTGCTGCTCGTGCGGATCGGTGTGGTGGCGCCAGCTCGACCAGATGAGCGACGGGATTCCGACGAGCACCAGGAAAAAGAAAGTGATGACAGCCGCATCGAGGCCGGCATAAGCGCCACGATGGAACAGCACGATAATTGACAGGACGAGCCAGATCGTCAGCCCGACGATGGACCGGTAGATCCATGGATGCAGTTCGTCATTCGTCGGCCGATTATGACGGTTCGGTTGCGGATGTGTGGCCATGGCGTGCACCTCATTGTCGCCCCACACGGTGCTGGTTCCTGAATGGTAACGTTTACTGTGCCGAATGAGTTGCGCTGTCGCGTCAATCGATCGCTATCGCACAATCCGGTGCGATCTGGGAACTGGCTGCGAAACGCGGCTCGCGCGTTGCTCATCTGGCGAACATTGTGGGAGTTGGGCGCCATAGCGCGTCGAAGACGCGTCCACTCCGCTCATTCCCGCGAAAGCGGGGAATCCAGGGTATACTTGCAAGGTGTTTCAGCTTGGCTCTGGATCTCCGCTTTCGCGGAGATGAGCGGGTGAGAGTTGTGCCGCCTCTCCACCGTCATGCCCGCGCTCGTTGTTTGTTCTGGACAGATCACTGACAGGTGTTCGGAGACATAGCTGACACATTCAAGATGGCCGGGACGGAGCCCGGCTATAAAAACTTATCCCCGCCTGCTGGCGCGCCATTAGAGTGCGGCGCATCCCGCCCCGATGCCGAGGGGTGTCTGATCAGCGTCTCCAGACGCGGGGCGGGGAGCGGTGGCCGGGATGATCGGCCCTGCACCGGAGATGCGG
>DATEKG010000192.1:0-22113 GCA_035277565.1 Pseudolabrys sp. | reverse complement strand
CACGGCAGGCTTGACCTTCCCGAACACCAGCCCGTCTTCAAGGCATTCTGCAAAACTCCGCTGGTTTCCATTTCCAATTCTCAGCGGCGGCCGATTTCGCAGGCGAACTGGATTCGCACGATCTACCATGGCGTTCCCGAGGCTTTGTTGACGCCGCGTCCCGTGAAGCAAACCTATCTCGCGGCGCTCGGCCGTATTGCGCCCGAGAAATCGATGGACCGTGCCATTCGGATCGCAAAGCAATGCGGGATTCCGCTCAAGATCGCTGCGAAGGTGGATCGCGTGGACCAGGACTACTATGACGAGATCATCAAACCGATGCTCGATACCCCGCACGTCGAATATATCGGTGAAATCGGCGACCAGGAAAAATCGGAATTCCTGAGCGGCGCAATCGGATTGCTCGTGACAATCGACTGGCCCGAGCCATTTGGACTTGTCATGATTGAAGCAATGGCTTGCGGCACACCGGTCATAGCGTTCAACCGTGGATCTGTGCCTGAGATCGTGGAAGACGATTTGACCGGCTACATTGTTGAAGACGAGCTTTCGGCGGTCAACGCCATCCACAGGATTGACCAGCTCGACCGGCACAAGGTGAGAAGGCGGTTCGAAGAACGATTTACAGCGCGGCGGATGGCCCTGGACTACCTGGCCGCCTATCGCGCGATCATGCAGGCCGATCGGCCGCGCCTGAAGCTGGTCACTGCAAGCGAGCACTAGCAGCGCCGGTTCGGATCGCGCGACCTTCCAATGTTGATCCAAAGTGGACATCGGGCAAAACAGGCGTCATCTTTGCTTGTTTCAACGCCTTACATTGTCCATGGCAGACTCGCTTTCGCTCATACGCGCCACAAGGACCCCCGATGGAGAATGGTCGTCGGACGATTACGACGTCATGGAAGGCAACAGGGCAATAGGCCGCATTACCCTGTCATCCCGGGCGCCCGAGGGGAAACCGTGGCTCTGGGCCATCACCGCGCGGCCTGACAGTCCACAAAATCGCGGCTACGCGGTCAGCCGCGAACAGGCCCTTCTGGAGTTAAATGCACGATGGCTTAATCCGGCGCGCTCGTGAGGGCATCGAATCATTTTAATGTGATTGCACATCGACGCCCTCCGTCCTCGAATAAAATCTACGACAGTTTTTAACACGCCCGCGCGACGTCCGATGTCGGACTTCCGAAGAAACCCATTGTTGACTTAACCCAATTGGCCGAGAACGCAGCACAAAAGATCACGCAAACATGATGCTGTCGAAAGAATTCATCCGGCCGGTCACTACAGTTTCATCAAAGCGTCTCTCGGTTGCCATGATGCTTCGTTACAAGCCGAAAATACGGGGAGAGAACTGGACAAGAGGAGGCCGTGATATGCAACTTCATGAATATCGGGCGCAGCTCTCCGCAATCCGTGCATTTGCGGCTCCAATGCGTTGCCCGCACTGCGGTGACATCATGGTCGCTCCGGTTTCGTCCGAATTCGTTGAAGGTGGTGAAATTCGGCACCATTGGGAATGCGAGGCCTGCGGCGAACCCTCCAGCACGTCGATCCCCCTCACCACGCATTGACTGCTTACATCGGAATAGTTCCGCATATAGGGTGTTTCTCTCTTTGCGTGCCGATTCGCACCTCTAGAGAGGAGCCTTTATGACGACCTTTGCGCGCCCGACTTTGATTGCCCTCGCCTGCGTCGCTGCAACAATCTTTGCGGCGCCCGCTTTAGCAGCGACGGTCAATCTCAAGGCTAATCTTAAATCGTCCAGTGAGGTCCCGCCGACGGACAGCAAGGGAACAGGCTCGCTGACGGCCACTTTTGACACCGCCAGCAAGCAGTTGACTTGGAAAGGCTCCGTTTCGGGGCTCAGCGGACCTGCGACCGCCGCGCATTTCCATGCGGGTGAGCCGGGAAAGAATGGCGCCGTCGCGATTCCGATCAGCGGTGCGGATAAAGGCACATTCGAGGGGTCGGCGACGCTGACCGACGCTCAGGCGACCGACCTGATGGCCGGCAAGTGGTATGTCAACGTCCACACCGCCACAAACAAGGCAGGCGAAATTCGCGGCCAGCTAGCAAAATAGCCGCCCCTGCGGCTTTTATGGCCGCTCGAAGCATTCCCACAGACCCGCATGCCCCGGCAGCCGGGTTTTTTGCAGCGCAAATAGCCGCTTTGCGTCCGACGAATACAGGTTTTATGGTCGAACCAAGCCCGGTCTTGTCGTGCGAGGTGATGCTATGGCGCGTGCGAACGGCGGTTCCGCCCCTTTTCTCATTTCCGGTGGCGGCATCGGCGGCCTTATCACGGCCTACGCGCTTGCCCATAAGGGCTTTCCAGTCCGCCTGTTCGAGCAGTCACCTGAATTTCGCGAAGTCGGTGCGGGCATCCAGCTTGGCCCCAATATTTTCCGCGTCCTGGAAAGAGTCGGCCTGAAAGATGCGGTCCTCGCGGATGCCCACCGCCCGCCGGCGCAGGAAATGCGCGACGCGCTGACGGGCGAGCTGATCACCAATATCCCCTTGGGAGAGCCATTTTCCAAACGCTTCGCAGGCCAGCCCTACGGGGTGACGCACCGTGCCGATATTCACGGCGCATTCCTCAAGGCCTGTGAGAACAGCAACCTGATCACGCTCGAAACGAGCCGCCGCGTTGATGCCTATAATGACCACGGCGACGGTGTCAGCATCACCCTCAACAATGGAGAAACGGTCGAAGGCCGCGCTTTGATCGGCTGCGATGGAATGTGGTCGAAAATCCGCGAGCAAGTGGTTGGAGACGGCAAGCCACGCGTTTCCGGCCACATCGCATATCGCGCCGTGCTTAAACGCGAAGACGTCCCCAAGGATCTATGGCGGCCCGACGTTGTTCTCTGGGCCGGACCGCGAACTCATTTTGTCCATTATCCGTTGCGTCGCGGCGAACTCTACAATCTCGTCGCGGTCTTCCATTCCGACCACTACGAGGAAGGCTGGAATGCCGAGGGCAGCAAGGATGTGATGTGGCAGCACTTCAAGATGCAGGTGCCGCAGGTCCTGCGAATGCTCGAGCGTATCGAAACCTGGCGCATGTGGGTTCTTTGCGATCGCGAACCGGTCAAGAACTGGTCCAAGGGGCGTGTCACCCTGCTCGGCGACGCCGCGCACCCGATGCTGCAGTACCTTGCGCAGGGCGCGTGCATGGCAACGGAGGATGCCATTATCCTCGCCGACAAAGTGGCCGCATCGCCCGATGATCCCGCCGCGGCGTTCAAGGCTTACGAGCAGGAACGATATCTCCGCACCGGCCGTACCCAGATCATGGCGCGCGTTTATGGCGAGTTTTATCACGCGCGCGGTGTCGCCGCCGAATTACGCGCGGCCGCATTGTCGGCCCGCACTCCTGAAGAGAGTTACGAAGGAATCGCCTGGCTATACGGGGGACCGTGATTTAAGCCGCCTGCGCCTGTGGATGTGCGGCCGGCCGATCGAGATTGGCATTCCACGCGTCGTAGCCGTACAGCCAGCTCGTATCACCGTCACCTTCGCGCATCCAGGTATTGGCGCTGGAAATTGCCTGAACCACAGAGGTCCTCGGCTTGCGGTGCGCCTCGTAGCGTCTGAATGCGCCTTCGATATCCTCTCCGTCCACCGCCTCGAGACAACGAGCAAGGATGGCGGCATCCTCGATTGATGTTGCCGCGCCCTGGGCCATGTAGGGCGTCATGGGATGCGCGGCGTCCCCCAGCAGCACGACGCGGCCATCGCTCCAGCGCGACAGGGGTTCGCGTTCCAGAATCGCCCATTTGTGACAGTCCGGGCACGCATTGAGCACGTTGCGAACATCCGGGTGAAAACCTTCATAAGCCGCGCGAAGCTCTTTCACGTCGCCTTTTGCCGACCACGACTCCCTCGTGAGCCACTCGGCCGGCTCCGGAACGCTGGTGACGAAATAGACCTCACCTTTCGCCTTGTTCGTATAGTAGATGACGATATGACGGTCGGTGCCCCACCATTTGGTGCGCGAACGACCGATATCAAAGCCTCCCATCAATTTCGCCGGAAACACCGCGCGGTAGGCAATGCGGCCCCGATGGATTGGTGCATCCGGTCCGACCACAATATCGCGCACGACGGAATGCACGCCATCAGCTCCGACGACGGCATCGGCACTCGCACCGGTGCCGTCCTCAAAGCGCATGGTCACGCGTCCACCCGTCTGGTCGAGACCAACCAGTTTCTTGTTGAGATGGATGAGATCGGCAGGAACCACCGACGCCAGTGCGTCATGCAGGTCTGCCCGATGCATGCACAGATAAGGGGCGCCATAGAGACTTTCAGGCATCGGCAATTCGCGCGTAACCTCGCCGGTATCGGCCAGGCGGTTGAGATGCGAATGCGGCGCGAAGGAGGTTGCCCTTAGCCGGTCTTCCACGCCGATGCCGCGCAGCACTTTCATCGAGTTCGGCATCATTTGGATGCCGGCCCCGATGCGCGCAAAGCGGGCGGCTTGCTCATAGACCTGCACATCAATTCCGGCGCGCCGCAGTGTCGCTGCAACCGCCAGACCGCCCATGCCGGCGCCAACAATGGCAACGGATCTATTCTTCTTGTTCATGCCTCGTCGGTACTCCTTACACGCCGGTTGACAGAGCTACTTCCGCGGAATTCCCGCCTTGTCGATGACGGCATTCCACTTCTTGATGTCGCCCTTCAGGCGGCTCATCAGCTCTTCGGGAGAGCTCGCGTGCGCGAGCACACCGACTTTCGCGAATTGCTCCTTGACGTCGGGCATGGCCAGGACTTCGTGCATGGCCTTGTTCATCGTCGCGATCACCTCTTTCGGGGTGCCTTTCGGCGCGCCGATCGCGTTCCACGAAATGACCTCGAAGCCCTTCACGCCCGCCTGATTGACGGTCGGGATGCCCGGCAGGAGCGGTGACGGTACCGGACTCGACGTCGCCAGCACACGGATCTTGCCGTCATTGACCTGTCCCTGCACCGCCGGCGGGAAGTCGACCTGCATCTGCACATCATTGCGCAGCAACGCCACCACGATGTCCGGAGAGTTCTTGTACGGCACAATTTGAACATTGAGGTCGGTCATCGACTTGAAAAGTTCGGCGCCGAGATTCTGCGTGCCGCCGACCGAAATGGTTCCGATATTGAGCTTGCCGGGCTGAGCTTTCGCGGCCTTGATGAAGTCGCCGAGCGTCTTGTATTCAGACTGGCTGTTCACCACGAATACGAGGTCGAATGTGCCGACCATCGAAACCGGTTCAAAGTCCTTGACCGGGTCAAATGGCAGGGCCTTGAAGGCTGCGACACTGATCGCCGTACCGTTGGTGACAAGGGCCATCGTGTAACCATCCGGCGGCGCGGTGATCACCGCGCGCGCCGCATTGATGCCGCCCGGTCCCGGCATGTTTTCAATCACGACGCGCTGGCCGAATTTCTGACTTAGCTTGTCAGCCATGATGCGCGCGGTGACGTCGGCAACACCGCCGGCGCCAAACGGCAACACGATCTTGACCGGCTTTTCCGGCCAGGCGGCCCGTGCCGCATCCAGCGGCACAAAACTCAGCATGGCCATGACAAGCGCCGAACAGGCGCGCGCGATCCCCGCAATCCCTCTGTTCATATGCGTCTCCTCCACAAGATCATTTTTGTTATGAGCCAAAACCATAAAGCCGCGCCGGATTGTCTACCAGCAGTCGTTTCTGCGCCAGCGGATCGGGCGCGAATTGATGCACCAGATCAACCAGTTCAGCCTCATCAGTCTCATGCGTCGCATTGGGATGCGGAAAATCCGTGCCCCACAGGACGCGTTCAGGCGCCGCCTCGACAAGCGCACGGGCGATTGGCACGGCGGCCGTATAAGGCGGCATCGAAATGCGCTCCGCACCACAAACCTTGAACCAGCAATTTTCCAGCCGCGAAAGTTCGATCAGCGCGCGCAGCGGAGGTTGATCGACGCCTGCTGCCGAGGGCACCCGGCCCATATGATCGATGACGAAGGGCAAGGGCAGCCCGCGCATCATGTCAGACAGAGGAACGATGTCGGGAGCATCGAGATGAAGGACGACATGCCAGCCACGTCCCATGATGCGGTCGATGACGCGCCTGAAGACGGCCATATCCGGCGCGCCCCCGAGATGCTTCACGAAGTTGAACCGCACGCCGCGAACCCCGCCGCGGTCCAGCCCGTCGTATTCCCGCTCGCCGAACGCGTCGTCGACGATGGCCACTCCGCGATATTGCGTCGGGGCTGAAGCTATGCAGTCGAGCATTGCCGCATTGTCCGTGCCATGGCAGCTCGCCTGCACGATCACCGCGCGCTCGACGCCGAGATGCGCGTGCAAGGCCGCGAGCATTTCCTTCGGCGCGTCGACCGGCGTATACCGGCGGCCGGGGGCATAGGGAAATTTGTCCGCCGGGCCGAACACGTGGCAATGGGCATCGCAGGAACCGGGCGGGAGCTTGAAGCGCGGCTTGCGCCGCCGTGCGAGAAAAGCGGGCTGTACATTCATACGCTGCCTTTAGCGAAGCGGGTCAGATCAGACAATCCCCGGGCATGCATCCGGGATTCCGGGACTCTGTCCGATCGTCCCGGAATGACCGGACTAGCGTGCCGGCAAGTCCCCCTGCTCCCATCCAGCCTCCGTCGCCGCCTGAAAATCAGCAAACTGGCCGGCGGCAATCGCCCAACGCATTCCGGACATCAATGTCTGGTAGTAAGCGAGATTGACCGTCGAGAGCAGTACCGCGCCGAGCATCTCGTTTGCCTTGGTCAGGTGATGCAGATAAGCCCGGGAATAGCTGCGCGCCGCCGGGTGAGCGCTTTGTTCGTCGAGCGGCCGCGGATCATCGGCATGACGCGCATTGGCGAGATTGATTGGACCGAAGCGCGTAAATGCCATGCCATGGCGCCCGTTGCGCGTCGGCAGCACGCAATCGAACATGTCGATGCCGCGATTAACGACTTCCATGAGATCGTGCGGCGTACCAACCCCCATGAGATAGCGCGGCCGCTCCGGCGGCAGATGCTGAGCAGTTTCCGCGACGATCTTGAGCATCACATCCTGCGGTTCGCCCACGGCAAGGCCGCCGATCGCATAGCCCTGAAAGTCCATGGCGGTCAGTTCACGTGCGCTCTCCGCGCGCAACGACGGATCGTCGCCGCCCTGAACGATGCCGAACAGCGCTCGTCCCTCCTTTGACAGCGCCACAAAGGTGCGCTTGCTCCGCTCCGCCCAGCGCAATGAAAGCCGCATCGCCCGCGCAATATTATCCTGCGCAGCCGGCAATTTGAGGCACTCGTCGAGCTGCATGGAAATGTCGGCGCCAAGCAGGGACTGGATCTCGATTGCGCGTTCGGGCGTAAGCGCGACGATCGCGCCGTCGAGATGTGAGCGAAACGTCACGCCGTTTTCATCGAGCTTACGCAATTCCGACAGCGACATGACCTGGAAACCGCCGGAATCGGTGAGGATCGGCAGTGGCCAGTTCATGAATTTGTGGAGCCCGCCCAGCGTCGCGATACGCTCCGCGCCGGGGCGAAGCATCAGGTGATAAGTATTGCCGAGCACGATTTCCGCGCCGGTCGCCCGTACATCGTCCGGCGTTAATCCCTTCACCGTGGCTTGCGTGCCGACCGGCATGAAAGCCGGCGTCTGCACCTTGCCGTGCGGCGTGACAATTTCGCCGTACCGGGCGGCGCCGTCGCTTTTCAGCAGGCGGAAGGAAAAGGGTTGCGGCATTTGCTTTTTTGTCAATTCGGGTCCGGCTCTACCGGGCCGTCCCGGAGTGACCGGTTATTGATGGATACAGCAAACAGGCATCGCCATAGGAGTAGAACCGGTAGCCCGCCGCGATCGCATGCGCATAGGCCTGCTTCATCGTCTCGAGACCGCTGAACGCTGCGACCAGCATGAACAGCGTCGAGCGCGGGAGATGGAAATTCGTCAGCATCAGATCGACGGCGCGAAACCTGTAGCCCGGCGTGATGAAGATGGCGGTCTCGCCGGAAAACGGCTGCAGTTCGCCTTCGGAGGAGGCCGCGGTCTCGAGAAGCCGCAGGGCGGTCGAGCCGACGGCGACGATCCGCCCGCCCTTTTTCCGCACGGCATTCAGGGTGGCGGCGGTCTCGGGGGTGACAGTGCCGTATTCGGCATGCATCCGGTGCGCGGACGTATCGTCCGCCTTCACCGGCAGGAACGTGCCGGCGCCGACGTGAAGCGTCACCTTTTGCAGCCCGATATTGCGCGCGCGGAGTTGCTCCAGCAGATTTTCGGTAAAATGTAGTCCCGCGGTCGGGGCCGCCACCGAACCCTCGTCCCGGGCGAACAGGGTCTGGTAGTCGGTTCGGTCCTGCTCGTCCGGCGCGCGGCGGGAGGCAATATAGGGCGGCAGGGGCATTTCGCCGCGCTCGGAGATGGCCTGATCGAGAACCGGCCCGTGAAAGGAAAACGAGAGCGTTATCTCCCCGCCCTCATCCTTTTGTGAAACTTGCGCATCGAGTTCGCCGAGAAAGCAGACCTTGCCCTCCGTCCCGAAACGCAGCGTATCCCCGACTTCAAGCTTTTTCGCCGGCTTGGCAAAGGCGAGCCAGTGCGACCCGTCGATCCGCTTGTGAAGCATCGCCTCGATTTCGGGCTCTGCGGCGCCCCGTCCGATCCGCCGTCCCGTCAGGCGCGCAGCGATAACCTTGCTGTCATTGACGACGAGGCAATCGCCCGAGCGCAGCAGGTCGGGCAGATCGGCGACCATATGGTCCGTCAAACCCGGTGCCCGGCCGGGCTGGACGACAAGCAGCCGGGCGGCATCACGGGGCTGCGCCGGCCGCAGCGCAATGCGGTCGGCGGGCAGATCGAAGTCGAAGAGATCGGTGCGCATGATTGTGCGGTCATTCCGGGACACGGCCGCTTGGCCGCAAACCCGGAATGATGAAACAGATTCTTTACGCCCCCATCATCGCCTTGACGATCCTGTCCGGATTCTCGACGGGCTCGCCACGCTTGATCTGATCGACGTTGTCCATGCCCTCGATCACCTTGCCCCACACCGTGTACTGCTTGTCGAGGAAGCGGGCGTCGTCGAAGCAGATGAAGAACTGACTGTCGCCTGAATCCGGATTGGAGGCGCGGGCCATCGAAACCGTCCCGCGGATATGTGGCTCCGCATTGAACTCCGCCTTGAGCTTCTTGCCGGAACCGCCTGTGCCGGTGCCGTGCGGGCAGCCGGTCTGCGCCATGAATCCATCGATCACGCGATGGAAAACAATGCCGTCGTAAAATCCGTCCTTCACGAGCTCCTTGATGCGAGCAACATGGCCCGGGGCAAGGTCGGGACGCATTTCAATGACGACCGTCCCCTTGGTCGTCTCCAGCGTGAGCATATCTTCTGGTTTCGCCATGGCTATCTCCATACTCAACGTGACAATCGTGCAACCGAAAAATGGTTCTCAGCGCTCGATGGTTGCCTTCTTGATGTAATCCATGCGCGGAAAATCCTTCGACAGATAGGCATTGCCTTCGTTCTGGATGCGGCTCTGGTCGGGACCGCGGCCGCGCGGCGCGCCTTCGCCATATTCCGCGTTGATCGAGTCCACGACATTCATGCCCGACACGACGCGGCCGAATGGCGCAAATCCCATATTGTCGAGCTGCGCATTGTTGCCGAAATTGATGAAGACCTGGCTCGTACGCGTGTTTTGGCCCGCCGTTGCAAAGGTTATCATGCCGCGCGTGTTGCTTTGTGAGACCGGATCGTCGGAAATCTGGGCTGCGCGCCAGCGCGCCATGACGGCCGGATCGCCGTTGATGCCGAACTGCACCATGAAGCCCGAGATCACCCGAAAGAAGCGCGCATTGTCGTAGAAGCCGGACTTCACCAGATTGTAGAACCGGTCGGCACCTTTTGGCGCCCAGGCCCGCGTCACTTCGATGACGAAGGCACCCTTGGTGGTGTCGAAGCGCGCTTTATAGGTTGCCGGCGCCTGCTCGCGCAGCGCCGCCGGATTGCTCAGCGAGGACTGCGCAACGGCGGACGAGCCTGCCGCCGCCAGCAAAAATGCAGAAACGGCAGCACCTGTTGCAAGGGCTGCAAACGAACCAGACAGACGACGATTTGACATTGAACTCCTCGGTCGAAAGTGCGGAATTATTCACTGCTTGAATTTCTTTTTCAGGCGCGCAACGACCGAAGCCGGCACAAAGGCCGAAACGTCGCCGCCCATTCCGGCGATTTGCCGCACCAATGTGGCAGTGATCGGGCGCACCATCGGTGACGCCGGCAGAAAAACAGTGTGCACGTCGGGTGCCATGGCCTCGTTCATGCCGGCCATTTGCATTTCGTAGTCGAGATCGGTGCCGTCGCGCAGGCCCCGGATCAGCACGCCAGCGCCCGCTTTCCGCGCCGTCTCGACAACCAGATTGTCGAAAGTGATACAGGACAATTCGCATTTGGCCTCGCGCGCGAGTGGCGCACAGGTTTCCTGCAGCATCGCAATACGTTCCTCGGCCGGAAACAGCGGGACCTTGCCGGGATGGACGCCGATCGCCAGCACCAGCCGGTCAGCCAGCCTGACGGCATGCCTCACCACGTCGAGATGGCCGTTGGTGACCGGGTCGAACGACCCCGCATAAAGGGCGATTCTCGGCATGGACGGGGTCTAACCCGGCCTATGAGGCCCCGCAAGGCCGCCTATTTCGGGCTCCGAACCTTTTCCCCGGTTGCCGCGACCCCACGATCAGGATGGCGGCCGAAAAGCGCCGTTCTGTGACCCCGGTCACAGCGGCGGAGCGCTCCCCTTCGTAGTGTGATGGTGGCCGGAATGCCAAAGGCGCCGGCGACAAGCCAAACAGGGGGCTGTCATGTTGAAGTCTCTCGCCGCCATTTCGGTTGCCGCAGCGATCGCTGCCGTGATCACCGTCATGTCCGCTCCGGCCGCGGATGTCGTTGCAGGTCCTCTGCCCAAACCTGCTGCCGATGCGATCACCGCCTGCAAGCAGCGACCGTGGCCTTATCTCAATTGCGTCGGCACTGAATTCGGCAATCCGCATGTCCGCCTGGTGACGCTCGACCATCTTGCGCAATAGACGGAGCGCATGGCCTTTGCGAAACTGCCATGGCCTGGCCCGGCCGCCGAGGCGCCGCGGCTTACCAAGCGCAACTTGATACGTTAGGCTTCGCCGCATCAACGACTGTTTCCCACTGATGGGTGAAGCCATGCGTCGGGTCGCTCTTGCCGTTGCGATGTTCCTTTGGGCGGCCTGCTCTTTCGCGCAGGACTATCCGAGCCGCCCGGTGCGGATCATCGTGCCGACGCCGGCCGGCGGGCCGGTTGACGTCATGGCGCGCATTTTGGCCAACAGCCTGCCGCCCTTTCTCGGACAGAACGTCTTCATCGAAAACAAACCCGGCGCCGGCAACACGATCGGATCACGTCAGGCCGCCGCCGCGGATCCCGACGGTTACACGCTCATGGTATCGGCAGCGAGCGGTCTGATCATGAGCCCGATGATACACAAGAATGCGGGATACGACGCATCAAGCTTTGCGCCGATCGCGCTCATCGCCGAGACACCGCAGGTGCTCGTGATCAATCCGCAGCTTCCGTTCAAGACCGTCGGCGATCTTGTCGCCTATGCCAAGGCCAATCCCGGCAAGCTCAATTATTCGACCGGCGGAATTGGCACGCTCCCGCATCTCAACGCGGAACTGTTCAAATCCGAAAGCGGCACCAATATTTTGCACGTGCCGTACAAGGGCGGCGGCCCCGCACTTACGGCGGTCGTTGCCGGCGAAGTGCAAGTGACCTTCGACACTGTCAGCACATCGCTTCAGCTGATCAACGACGGCAAATTGCGCGCGCTTGCAATCGTCGGACCCAGGCGCGCGCCGGAAATGCCAAATGTCCCGACCATGCCCGAAGCCGGCTATCCGGCGGTCAGCAGCGGCGCCTGGACCGCGCTCCTCGCCCCGCGTGAAACGCCCCCTGCGATTATCGCGAAACTCAACGCTGCGGCGAATGCCGCGCTGCAAAGCGAGGCCATGAAAGGCGCGCTGTCGAAACTCGGAGCAAGGCCGCGCGGCGGCAGCGCGAAGGAGCTGGCAGATTTTATGGAGGGCGAGACGGCCAAATGGAAACCGATTGTCGCTGCTCTCAATCTCAAGGTTGATTGAGGAGAATTTCCCGGCACTAGGCCGGACGATGCGCCGACGCGAGCAAACGCTTCCGTGCCGCCTTGCCTGATTGGCCGACGGCGCCATTTGGAATCTCGATTTCGACTTCAAGCGTCGAAATTTTTCTCCCGCGTTTCATTTCCACGCTGACCGCGGCAGGATCAATTTCGACGTGCCTTGCCACCGCCGCCAGTATGTCGGCCCGCAACGCGCCGAGAAGATCGGGAGAAGACTGGGTCGAGCGCTCATGCGCAAGCAGGATCTGCAGGCGGTCGCGCGCCACCGGGGCCGACCCTTCCCGCCTGAACAGGTTGAAAAAATTCATGCCGCTCTCCGCCCAAACAGCTTGCCCAGCAGGCTTACCCTTTCGGCGGGTACTTTCATTTCGATGTCCTCGCCCATCAGTCTTCGCGCAGCGTCGAAATAAGCACGCGCGGCTACGCTTTCCGGATTGTTCAGCGTCACCGGCGAACCGAGATTCGACGCGCGCAGCACCGCCTCGCTCTCCGGGATGATGCCGAGGAGCGGCGTCGACAGGATTTCCAACACATCATCGATCCCCAGCATCTCCTTGCGCGCGGCCCGCGCCTGATCGTATCGCGTAATCAACAGGTGCTTGTCGATACGCTCGCCGCGTTCGGCCCTCAGTGTCTTGGCGTCCAGAAGCCCGATCATTCGGTCGGAATCGCGGACCGACGAAACTTCCGGGTTTGTGACGATGATCGCAGCATCGGCGAACCGCATGGCTAGCGTCGCGCCGCGTTCGATCCCCGCCGGACTGTCACAAATGATCCAGTCAAACATCTGCCGCAGCTGGCCGATGACGCGCTTAACCCCATCTTCGGTCAGGGCATCCTTGTCGCGGGTTTGCGACGCCGGCAGCAGCGCCAGAGTGTCGACGCGCTTGTCGCGAATGAGCGCCTGCGGCAGCTTCGCAATGCCCTGTATGACATTGATCAGGTCGTAAACCACGCGGCGCTCGGCGCCCAACATCAGGTCCAGATTGCGAAGCCCGACGTCAAAGTCGACGATCACGACCTTCTGTCCGATTTCCGCTAACGCCGCGCCCAGTGCCGCAGTCGTTGTGGTTTTCCCCACGCCGCCTTTGCCGGACGTAACAACCACGACTTTCGCCATTGTATGCATCTCCTCAGGGTGAACTGTCAGTCCAAAGCAGCGATCTTCAGGACGTCGCCATCGAGCCATGCCTGAACTGGTCCGTTGTGCAGGTCCCGGTCAATGGCATCCGCCGTCAGGTAGTACCCGTCGATGGCGAGCAGCTCCGCATCGATCCGCCGGCAGAAGATCCGCGCCTGTGGATTGCCGTTCGATCCCGCCATCGCGCGCCCGCGCAGGGTGCCATAGACGTGGATGGAGCCGCCTGCGACGAGCTCGGCGCCGGATGCCACCGAACCGAGAACCGTCACATCGCCATCAGGGAAGAATACCGATTGTCCGGACCGGATGGGCTTGTCGAGCAGAAGTGTCGAGCATTCTTTCGGAGCCTCCGCCACGTCCGGCGCCGGCTGCGGCTTTTCCGGGATCACGGTCCCGCCGTGACCCGATCGCAGGAGGGGTGGCAAGCCTGCGCCCGTCGAAACCGGATCGACATTTTCCAGGCCCAGAATACGAATGCCGCGCTGTTCCAGTTCGGTAATGAGATGCACGATCGCAAGTTTGCTGAGCTTGACCGCGCTCAAATCGAGGACAATCGGCGCGCCGGCTATGAAGCTTTCAGCACCCTTTATCCTCTGATCGATTTCGGCGATCCATTCAGCAATCGGCGGGTCCGGACATAGTACAACCGCCATATAAGTCCGGCAGACAAATCGGGTGGTTTGCCGAGCGTCAACGACGACAGAGTTCACGACCGCTCCTCTTTCCCGCGACCGGTTCAGCAACGCCGCTGACGTCAGGATTCAAATGAACACGTCCGCGCATTGCATGGCGCGATCATGTAATTGAGTCGTGCTTGTTATCGAAGTGCGATGCTACCGCGACGAAAATTCAACGCGTCTCCGGTTCCGGGGCGTTGCCGAATACCTCCGGCGTTCAAGGGCCGTGTGCAACATTTCACGCGGTTGCCGATGCCGCGCCGTTTTTAGAACACATCCGTTGCTCACCATAATTGCGGGATTCCGACAAAAACTGCTCACGCACTGAGCGTATCGCAAACAGCGCCGGGGCGACGTTGTATGATTGAGTCACTGATGTGCTTCGGGATCGGCTTCCTTTTCGCGATCCTTATTGCATTGGCTTTAATTCCCCTCATCCATGCACGCGCTGTGCGCCTGACCATGCGGCGGATGGAGAGCGCGCTGCCGCAATCGACGGCCGAAATCCAGGCGGACAAGGATGCGCTGCGCGCGGAATTCGCGCTCAACGTTCGTCGCCTCGAGATGAGCATCGGGGAACTCAAGGAGCGCGATGCCGGTCAGCGTGCCGAAATCGGCAGAAAAAACGATGTCATCAACCGTCTCAAGATCGAGCGCGATGCCCAGAATATCGAACAGCTCATGCTGAAAGCCGAGGTGGGAGCGTTGCGGGCGCAATGCGCAACATTCGACGGCCGTTCGGGGCCTTCACGCAAGCACAACTATGAGGTCGAGAGCGCTCCGATTGCGCCCGCAGGCGAGCCACATTCCGAGGCGGCCGCAGCGGCAACGCTTGCGCCGTTCGATCCGGCACCGGCTCGCGGTGACCATGCCGCCCGCCCGGACGTGCGTTCGGACCTCAAGGCGATCAGCACGCGCGCCGCCGCCGCAAGCCGGCCCGATGAAAAAGGTGAAGCGTCCCCCGGCGAATCTGCGCCGAACGTCTTGCCGGCGGAAAGCCATCGAGCCAGGACGCCTGCCATAAAAAGTGTACTTCTCGACTCGATGCGCAGCATTGCTTCAGAGGCCGATGACGCTTTGCCGGAGGGCGATGCATCGATTCACGTCACGCCCGGCGACCACCTTGTCCCGGGCAAATTGCCCCTGACCGGCCGGCTCATGAGCCTCTCTTTCATGACGGTCTGCATTGCCGCCGGCATTGTGATCTTCACATGGGAGCCGGGCCCCGAGCATGTGGAAAAACTACTCGCGAAATGGATTGGCCCGGCGGCTCCCGTTGCTCCGGTGCCGGCAAAGTCCGCGGCAGCACAACCCGTCACAGTGCAACACGACGCGCCGGCCGAAGCCGAGACAGCACCACAACCTGCCGCAGCACAACAGCCCACCGTGCAGGCGACAGCGCAGCCGGCGCCACCACAACGAGCTGCGCCGGCGCAGCAACCCGGCGCAAAAGCGGACTCGCCTGCCCTGGCGCAGCAGGTCGACAAGCTGACGAACGAAGATGCCGACATCGACAAAAACGTTCAGAAGCTCGTCGAGACGAAGGAACAAACGCCGCCACGCCCCGCAGCGGAAACAAAGGAAGCCCGATTGACTCCAGCGCCGCAAAGAGAGGCAAGGCAGACGCCGTTTCCGGAAACGCCTCCGACCACGATTCCGGGCTGGCTGGTTCGCGAAGTTTCAGGCGGCGTCGCCGTCGTGCAGGGGCCGACCGGTACCTGGCGCGTGATGCGCGGCGATAATCTGCCGGGCCTGGGCAGGGTGCAGACGATTGTTCACTGGGGAAACCGCTGGATCGTCGCGACCCACGCCGGTCTTATTTCAACGCGCTGACGTGGCTCCGGCACCGCTCACTGCGTATTCGGAACGCTCGTTGCCGCAAGTACGATCTCGGCAATGGCGTGGCCGCCGTGGCTGCGGAAGCGTGTCGAGACGACCGTCGACTTCTGCAGCTCCTTGGGGAGCATTTCCTTCAGCTTCACGAAATTAATCGCGCTCTGAAGCGCGGCATAGATCTTGTGGCTGATATCGTCTTGCGCGTGATTCAAGTTCGCGTTGGAAACCGAATCCTGGCCGTTCAGTTTCAATTCCGGTCCGACGATTTTCGGCGCCACGTTTGCGCCGTCTTTTTGTACCAGCTGGACCGGCACATTTTCGCTGAAGGGCTGCGTGCCGTCTTTCGTCTTTTTCACCTTGCCCCTGATCGTCTGGCGCACCGGAAGCTTGATGTTCAGGAATGCGATCTTGTGTTTCTTCCAGGCAATTTTTGATGTCGAAGGTCTGTTCTTGCACGACCACACATCGACATTGCCGCGTACCGACACGATGAGCTGATCGTCGACGGGAACCAATGATCCGCCCTTGAGGGAAACCGCCGCACTCCGGTTTTCGGAATCGCGCTTGGAACAATCCGCTGTCGCCGGCCCCATTTTATCGAGGACGTCTGGCAGTTTCCGCTGAAGGTCGATCAGGTCGACAAATATTCTTGCGTCAACCGTGCGTTCATTGTCTGCCGTGTTGACGGTAATCCACGAGGTCGCGCTGACGGTAATCGGAACTCCGTTGACCTGGTTGGTGATTGCGATCGGCCCCACCGCCTGTTGCGCGGATGCATCTGTCACGAGAGAAGCCGAGAGCAATGCAGCGCCGATAAATACCTTCATGGCTCAGCCCCACTACTCGAACAAATTCGTTGCTAGCCCCACCCATACGCTATCGCAGAATACCTCCGAAGGCTCGCGCCGCGTGCGGCTATTCCCCAGAAAATGCAAAATATTTGTCTTGATCGTCCGCCGTTTCGCGGCAAGACCCGAATGATCGCTTTCGCCAAGGTATGGTCTTACCCGTTCACTTCGTGTGCAAATGAGCATGGAAACTGAGTATGGGAACAATGACATTGTGGGCCGTGTTTCTCACGCTGGTTGCCGGGCTGGCGGCAGTTCCGCCCACCCGGGCGCAAATCGCGCCGAATGCGTCAGAACTGCAGGCCTATCGAGGTCTGCACGCGGCGGCAGCGGCGGGCGATGTTGCGGACATCGAAAGACTGGTGAAATCCGGCGCAGCAATTGATGCGCGCGACGGCCATGCCCGCACGCCGCTGCACGTCGCGGCCTTTATGGGCAAGCAGGATGCCGCGCGCCAATTGATGCGACTTGGCGCCGATGCGAATGCGCTCGATGCGGAGCAATACGATATTGTGACAATTGCCGCCGTCGCCGACGATCTTCCAATGCTCAAGGTCGCGCTTGCTGGCGGCTGCAAGGCGACCAACATCACGAGTCCGTATCATGGAACGGCATTGATCGCCGCCGCGCATCTTGGCCATGACCAGGTGGTGCGAACCTTGATTGCCGCCGGTGCGCCGCTCGATCACGTCGACAATCTGGGATGGACCGCGGTCATCGAGTCGATCGTGCTCGGCGGCGGTGGGAGGCAACATATCGCGACGCTCAAGGCGCTGGTCGACAGCGGCGCCAATATCAATCTGGCCGATCGTTCCGGCGACACACCGCTGACGCTGGCGAAGCGTCGCGGCTACAGGGAGATGGCTACGATCCTGGAAAAAGCGGGTGCGCGTTAGTTAGACGTCATGGCCGGGCTTTGTCCCGGCCATCTCGCTCAGGGAAGCAAGGCGGTGCCCGCCCAAGCGAGATGCCCGGCACAAGGCCGGGCATGACATCTGCTGCCTAGTCTTCTTGCTCCTCGCCGTTTTCTTCGCTCAGGCGCTCAAGCGACACGACCTTCTCGTCTTCGGCGGTGTTGAGCACGATGACGCCCTGGGTCGAGCGTCCGGCGATGCGGATGCCGGAGACGGGCGTGCGGATGAGCTTGCCGCCATCGGTCACCAGCATCACCTGGTCGGCCTCTTCCACCGGGAAGGACCCGACGATCTTGCCGGTCTTTTTGGTCAGCGACATGGCCACGATGCCTTTGCCCCCGCGGCCGGTGGTCCGGTACTCGTAGGACGACGAGCGCTTGCCATAGCCACGCTCGGAAACGGTGAGCACGAATTGCTCAGCCGCGGACAATTCCACGTACCGCTTCTCACCGAGTTCGATGGCGCCGACGGCCGCCTCTTCGGCATCGGCGTCGGCCTCCTCCTCCGCGCCGCCGCCGCGGCGAATGGCGCTGGCCCGCTTGTGGTAGGCGGCGCGCTCCTCCGCCGAAACGTCAACATGGCGCAAGATCGACAGGGAAATGACGTGATCCTTTTCCGCGAGCGTGATCCCGCGCACACCGCGCGAGGTGCGGCCGGTGAACACGCGCACTTCCGGTACCGCGAAGCGGATGCACTGTCCGCCATTGGCGGTCAGCAGCACATCGTCCTTCTCGGTGCAGATCTGGACGTCGACAATGGACTCGCCGTCCTCGAGCTTCATGGCGATGATGCCGGACGGGCGCACATCGACGAAATCGGAAAGCTTGTTGCGGCGGACGGTGCCGCTGGTCGTCGCAAACATCACGTCGAGCTCGGCCCAGCTCGCCTCGTCCTCGGGCAGCGGCATGATGGTCGTGATCGTCTCGGTCTGCTGCAACGGCAGGATATTGATCAGCGCCTTGCCACGCGCCTGCGGCGCCGCAATCGGCAGCCGCCAGACCTTTTCCTTGTAGACCTTGCCGCGCGAGGAGAAATACAGCACCGGCGCGTGCGTCGAGGCGACAAACAGACGCGAGACGAAATCCTCCTCGCGCACCTGCATGCCGCCGCGACCCTTGCCGCCGCGGCGCTGTGCCCGATAGGTCGAAAGCGGCACACGCTTGATGTAGCCCTGGTGCGAGACAGTGACGACCATTTCCTCGCGCGTGATCAGGTCTTCCTCGTCGACATGGCCGGTCGCCTCCGCGATCACCGTGCGCCGCGGCGTGGCGAACCGCTTCTTCACCTCCGCGAGCTCGTCCTTGATGATCTTCTGGATGCGCGCGCGCGAACGCAGGATCTCGAGATAGTCCGCGATTTCCGTCTTGAGCTTGTCGAGCTCTTCCTTGATCTCTTCGCGGCCGAGCGCGGTGAGCCGCTGCAGGCGCAGGTCGAGGATGGCTCTTGCCTGCTCGGCGGAAAGCTTGGTCGTATTCTTCGGCGACACCTTGTGGCGCGGGTCGTCGATCAGCGTCACCATGGCGGCGACATCCTTCGCCGGCCAGTCGCGCTTCATCAAAGCCTCGCGCGCCTCTTCCGGATTCTTGGAGGCCCTGATGAGCCTGATGAATTCGTCGATATTGGCAACGGCGATGGCAAGGCCGACCAGCACATGCGCGCGGTCGCGCGCCTTGCCGAGCAGATGCTTGGTCCGGCGGGAGACGACCTCCTCGCGGAAGGCGACGAAGGCCGACAGCAGGTCCTTCAGCGTCATCACCAGCGGGCGGCCGCCGTCCAGCGCCACCATGTTGCAGCCGAACGACGACTGCAGCGGGGTGAAGCGATAGAGCTGGTTGAGCACGACGTCCGGCACCGCCTCGCGCCTGAGCTCGACCACCACGCGATATCCCTGCCGGTCGCTTTCGTCACGCAGGTCGGCGACGCCGTCGATCTTCTTTTCGCGCACCAGCTCGGCGATGCGCTCCACCATTGCCGCCTTGTTCACCTGGTACGGGATTTCAGTGATGATGAAGGCTTCGCGTTCCTTGCGGATGGTTTCGGTCTCGACCTTGCCGCGCATGACGATCGAGCCGCGGCCTTCGGTATAGGCCGCGCGGATGCCGTCGCGTCCGAGAATGATGCCGCCGGTCGGAAAATCGGGGCCGGGCACGATCTTGATCAGGTCGTCGATGGTGATGGCCGGATTGTCGATGAGCGCGACGGCCGCATCGATCACTTCACCCAGATTGTGCGGAGGAATGTTGGTCGCCATGCCGACGGCAATGCCGCCAGCTCCGTTGACCAGCAGATTCGGGAAACGCGCCGGCAGTACCAACGGCTCTTTTTCCGAACCGTCATAATTGTCCTGGAAGTCGACCGTGTCCTTGTCGATATCGTCGAGCAACGCCATGGCCGGATGGGCCAGCCGGCACTCGGTGTAGCGCATCGCCGCCGGCGGATCGCCGTCGACGGAGCCGAAATTGCCCTGCCCGTCGATCAGCATCAGGCGCATGGAGAAATCCTGCGCCATGCGTACCAGCGCGTCGTAGATCGCCTGGTCGCCATGCGGGTGATATTTGCCCATCACGTCGCCGACGACGCGCGCCGACTTGACGTATTTCCTGTCGGGCGTGTGCCCGTTTTCATTCATCGAATAGAGGATGCGCCGGTGCACCGGCTTGAGCCCGTCGCGCGCGTCGGGCAGCGCCCGCGACACGATCACGCTCATCGCGTAATCGAGATAGCTGCGCTTCATTTCCTCGGTAATCGAAACCGGACGCACATCGGAAGGAGTTGCGTCCCCCGGTTTCGGAGGTTCGGTGTCGGCCAAGACGACGTCCTGCGTGGAGTTTTTGTTGCAATTTTTCTAGCTGATTCAGGGTGGCCTTGTCACCTGAAACAAGCACTCATACAGACAAATACTCCCAGTTGATTCAATAAGTTATGGACTACCGGCGAGTTCCGGACTTGTGACTGTTTCGCGACCGGTCGAGGCGCAGAAAACTGGGGGGCCTGGACCCCCGCTTTCCTCCTTCGCGTTCTGCACTTCGGCGGACTCTAACCCGCCGAAGCTCGCGCAGCGAGCATAGGCTGGGTCGCGGCGGTGAGCGGGAGAAAAGCGGACGGCCCAGCGCACGCTCCGCTCATCCCCGCGAAAAGCAGGAATCCGGACCAATTGTATATCCGACAAGTCCGCTATGTGGTCTGTAGCCCTGCGGGTGATAGCGTGCTCACGATGCCCGTCGATTTTCTGATCTCCGCGCTGGTGACCTTGCTGGTCGTGGTCGATCCGATCGGCCTCGTCCCCTCCTATCTGGCGCTCACGCATGGTCTGCCGGAACAGGCCCGGCGCAGCGTCGCACTGCGCGCTGCGGTGATTGCCCTCGTCATCCTCACAGGCAGTGCACTGATCGGCGACTGGCTGCTGCGCACGCTCTCGATCGGCCTGCCGGCATTCCGCATCGCCGGCGGCCTGCTGCTGTTCTCGATCGCATCTGAAATGGTGTTCGGCGTGCGCATCGAGCGGCAATCGCGCGAGGCCGAGGACGCACTGGAAGAGCACGTGCGCAACATCGCCGCTTTTCCGCTCGCCATTCCCCTGATGGCCGGCCCCGGCGCGATCACCGCGACCGTTCTGCTCGCAGGCCATAGCAACGGCGATCCGGTGCGGATGCTGCTTCTGCTCGCCGTGATCCTGCTGGTGCTTCTGGTCTGCGTTGGCGTCTTTGTGCTCTCCATGCGCATCGGCAAGCTGCTCGGCGTCACCGGCAATATTGTCCTCTCGCGCCTGCTCGGCGTGCTGCTGGCGGCGCTCGCCGTCCAGTATGTCATCGATGGCGTGCGCGCGGCCTTGAGCAGCTGAGGCGCAAAATCGCTGTAAATAAACGCCGCGTAATATTTCTGGGCAGAGTTCCGGCAGAATGGCGGGAACGCGGACGACGGCATCGAGATCACGGAAACCTCGATCCGGATCCAGATCACGGTATCGGCCCAGTCGAACAGCTCCAATAATCAGGTCGACTTCACGGCGTGACGCCGGCCAACAGACACAATTCCACTCACCTTCGCGAAAGTGTTTGGTCCCGAAAGTGTATGCCCGGCACAAGTGTCTAATCCGGGGACATGACGATCGCGTGGCCGTTTGAACGCGCTAGAACGGAATCTCGTCGTCCATGTCGTCGCGCTTGCCGCCGGCGCCGGCCATGGCGGGCCTGCGCTCGCGTGACGCCGATGCCGTTGGCCCGGCCGAGCCGAAGTCGCCATTGTCGGCCCCTGCTCCGCCGCCGGCACGGTCAAGCATGGTGAGGGCCGAATTGAAGCCCTGCAGCACAACCTCGGTCGAGTAGCGGTCCTGCCCGTCCTTGTCCTGCCATTTGCGCGTCTGCAGCGCGCCTTCAAGATAAACCTTCGAGCCCTTCTTCAGGTACTGCTCGGCGATCTTCGCGAGGCCTTCGCTGAAGATGACGACGCGGTGCCACTCGGTTTTTTCGCGCCGCTCGCCGGTGGCCTTGTCGCGCCAGGTTTCGGATGTCGCCACCCGC
>DATEKG010000191.1:0-9879 GCA_035277565.1 Pseudolabrys sp. | reverse complement strand
AGATCCGAGCGCGTATAGCCGGCAACGAGCCCGGCCCGCCACACTTCCCCGAAGCGCATGTCGGCGCCGGAGAGGAAGCCGCCGAAGCGGCTCTTGAGCGATGCCGCATTGCCGTCGCTGTCACTGTGCCCCCAGCCGCCGAGCCCCTGCGCCCAGAAGGTGAGGTCGCGGCCATTGTTATAGCCGCCGCGCGGCGCCTTCACCGGCAAATCGGCCGCCATGCTGCCATTGGCATCGGCGGCATAGGCCAGCTTGCCATCAACGGCAGAAGCCGTTCTGCCGTCAGCAGCTGCATTGCCGTTGCCCGGCGCGCGCCCATCGGCATAGGCGAGCTCCGGACCGGCAAAGCCGAGCGCGCCGAGTTCACCCGGCGCATCGGCATAGGACGCCTGCCGCAGCCGCCCGAGCACGCCGCTGCGCGTAAACGAGCCTTCCTGCGCCTGCGTGTTGTGCACGCTGCCGAACACTTCTCCCGACAATGCATTGAAGGCGGCACGCGCGCCGTCGGCGGAGAGTATCAACAGCTTGCCGACCAGCGAATTGCTCGTTGGAGCGGCATCGAGCGCGGAGGCCACCGCCAGCTGATTGCGCGTCTGGGCCGCCGAAGCGAAGCCAGCGCCAGCGCCGGGCGTGTTGATGAGATCCAGCGTCAGGAAGACATCGGTGGCATCGTAGCTCAGCGTTGGAGTGACGAAAGCTGAGGCGGTGGTTGTGCTGACGCCGCCATCGAAGCGTGTGCCGCCGAGGCCGCCGGCAGCGGTCAATATCGTGTACATCGTCGTTGGCTTGAAATTGCCAAGGGCTTGCACCTGCACGCTGCCAGCCAGCACCGCGTTGCCGCCGACGGCGAGACTGGTGGAAGTCCTGGCGGGGGTAGCGGTGATGAAAAAGATGGAGTCCGGCGCGAAGTTGACATTGCCGGTGACCGTAAGCTTCCCGATGCCGGCGCCCGGCGCCAGCAGGGCTTTTTGCATGACATTGACGTTACCGGCGATCTTGCCGGTGCCCGTCAGCTGAGTTCCGGAATTGATCGTCACATTGCCGTTCAAAGTCCCACTCGTATCAACAATCAGAGTTCCACTGCTTACCGTCGCCGTTTGGACATCGGCATTACCGTTTAGAGCCCATGCCGTCGTTGCCTGCACATCGAGCAAATTGAAGTTCAGGAAATTGTTGTCGGCGGTCCCGCTGCCCTGAAGCACGAGCTTGTTGGTTGCGCCCGACGTGCTGCCGACCGCATCGCCGGTGAGCTTCGAGCCGGTTTGCAAGGTGAGCGTGTTGATGCCAGCTCCAATGAAAACCACTGACCCTTGTCCGGGCACGGTTCCGCCCGAGATGGCGCCGGAGTTCGTGATCGAGCCCGCCCCGGTAATGCCGACCGATCCGCCGCTGATCGTGCCGTCGTTTGTCACGTCGAGCGTGGCGGCGGAAATGCCCGTTGCGCCGCCGGTGATGGTGCCGCCCGCACGGTTGACACCAAGTGCCCGGTTGGCGGCCTGGATTGCTGTGCCGCCGGCAGTCTTGGCCTCGATCCTGCCGAAGTTTTCGATATTCACATCGGCCGCGGATTTGATCGCGATGCCGCCTGCGCCGGTCGCTTCGATCAGGCCAAAATTCCCTCGACCGCCCGCTGCCATACTCACCGAGCTGCCGCTGAGCCCCGTCCCGTTGACCGCGACGCTGTCGGCCGAAATCGTGCCGGTCGCGGCATTGAAAAGGAAAACCTGAGAGGCTTGGATTGCGGTGCCGCCGGACGCGGTTGCCTGAATGGTTTTCGAGTTTGTGACGGTTACGTCCGCGCTACCGCCCGGTATAGCCGCATTAATGGCAACACCGTTCGCACCGCTTGCCGCGATCGTACCGTTATTAGTGATGGTGTTGGCATCGCCCAAAAGAAATCCGTTGACAGCTCCGGTAACGGTTGCGCTGGAATCGACGGTAACCTGGTTTCCGGCTTCGTTTCCGGTGCCATAACCGGCGCTGCCATTGGCTGTGATCGTGCCGCCTGTGCAGGTGATTGTGGTGTTATTGACCGGATTTGCCGCCGAAGTCGCCGGCGTGCAGCTTTGGGCACTGACCTTTTCGGACATCGCGAACGGCGCCGCGGACACCATCAGCGCGGCCGCGATGCGCCACACGATTTTTTTCGATCCGGATTTCTTCGATACAAACGTCATTCCCCAACCTCTTCCCTGCGGTTCACGCCGCCCGTTTCTTCCAGCGCGATGCCCTGTAATGCCCTTGCCGCGGAGTGGAGGTGGCGCGCCGCCGCGGCAGTGCGCCGGTGCTGGTCCGGCGCACTTCAATGGTTAGGGAGATGGGGGACGGAAAACTTGGGCGGGTCCGACGAGCACTTGGACAGGAACGAAAAAATGAAACTTGCGGTAAAGGAGATGCAAAAAGGTGACAGGCGCGAGCCTGTCATGGCCGGATTTATTCCGGCCATCCACGCCTTGCTTTTGGAAATGCAGTGAAGAAAGAAAGACGTGGATGCCCTGCATAAAGCCGGGCATGACGGAGAGATGGCTGGTGGCTTCATTTACATCATGACGAATCGCCGGAACGGTACGCTCTATGTCGGTGTCACCAGCGATCTTGTTCGCCGCTGTTGTGAACATCGTAACGGCTTGATTCGTGGGTTCACGAAACGGTATGCCCTCAAGCAACTCGTCTACTTCGAGCAATACAACGACATTCGACTCGCCATTCAGCGCGAAAAGACAATCAAGCATTGGCCGCGCGCCTGGAAGGTGCGGTTGATTCAGGCGCACAATCGCGATTGGCGGGACCTGTTCAACACATTGTTTTGAGACGTGGTCATTGCTGAAGGTCTCTCATTCGTCATGGCCGGGCTTGTCCCGGCCATCCACGCCTTGCTTTGCTGCTGCGCCATTAGAAGAAAGACGTGGATGCCCGGCACAAGGCCGGGCATGACGGTGGAGAGGTTGAACGCTCTCTCACAACGTCATAGCCGGGCTTGTCCCCGGCCACCCACGTCTTGCTTTTTTGAAGTGCAGCCAAGAAAGACGTGGATGCGCTCCTCTAAGACGCGGATGCCCGCGACATAGGCGAGCGAAGCGACGCCGTTCTTCGAACGGCTATGCGCGGGCATGACGCAGAGTATGTGGCGAAGTCTCTCATTTGTCATGGCCGGATTTACTTGCCTCGCCGAAGCTCGCAACGCGAGCGAAGGCGGGTTCCGGCCATCCGCGCCTTGCTTTGCTGATACGCGATAAAGAAAGACGTGGATGCCCGGCATAAGGCTTGTGCTCGGGCCGGCCCAACGGGTCCGCGCAAAGCGCGGCCCGATGACAGGCTCCGGCCGGACCCGAGTGCCGGGCATGACGTGGAGAGACGGTGCCGCAATTGCCGCGCTGGGCCCTACCCGATCTCCGCCGCGATTTTTTTCAGGATCGCGATGAAGCGCTTGCGGTCGCGGCCGCCAATGACGCGATCGAGACTGCGCTCGTGCTGGCGCGCGCAGCGGGTGAGCATGGTGAGGACCTTCTTGCCCGCCGGCGTCAGGTTCAGACGATAGGTCCGCCTGTCGCTGTCCATGCGCTTGCGCTCGACCAGGCCGCGGCCGACGAGATCCTCGACCACCGGTGTCAGGCTCGACTTGTCGCGGCCATTGGCGAGCGAGAGCGCGGTCTGGCTGATGCCGGGATTGCGGCCGATCAGTGTGAGCGTCGCAAAACGCCCGGGGCTTTCCCCGATTTCCTGCGAGCGGCGGGAAAACGCCTGGAAGGCCGACTCCTGCGCCATGCGCAGGTTGAAGCCGACCCAGTGCGCCAGCGGCCCGAAATTGACCGGCACACCAGGGGCTTCACCGTTCCTGACGCGGCGGCGGCCGCCTGTTCCGTTCGTTCCGTGCACCGCACCAACCCTCTCGAACGACGCGCCAATATCGCCCGCCGGAAATATAGTTTGATGTCAAACTACGCGCTTTACAACGGCGTTCGCATTCGGCTGAATATTGCAAAAAGTTGGCGGCAAAACCAACACCCAACCAAAGGAGGTAGCCCATGAAATTCCGTTTCGCCGGATGCGTCTGTGCGGCAGCCGCCCTGTTGATCGGCGGCGCGACCGGCGCAATCGCACAGGACAAGACCTTTGAGCTGAAGCTGTCGCACTGGGTGCCGCCGTCGCACCCGCTGCAGAAGGCGCTGGAGGACTGGGGCGCTTCCGTTGAAAAGGATTCCGGCGGAACGATCAAATACAAGGTCTATCCGGCGCAGCAGCTCGGCAAGGCCTTCGACCATTACGACATGGCGCGCGACGGGATCGCCGACCTCACCTATATCAATCCCGGTTATCAACCCGGCCGCTTCCCGATCATCGGGGCCGGCGAACTGCCGTTCCTGATGACCAATGCCAAAGGCGGCACGCAGGCGCTCGACGCCTGGTACCGCAAATACGCGGCGCAGGAGATGAAGGACGTCAAGTTCTGTCTCGCCTTCGTGCACGATCCCGGCGCATTCCATTCGACGAAGAAAAAGATCCTGGTGCCCGCCGATATCAAGGGCATGAAGATCCGCCCGGCGCACGCGACCATGGCGACCTTCGTCACCATGCTCGGCGGCACCAACGTGCAGGCCGCCGCGCCCGAAGTTCGCGATGTGCTGGAAAAGGGCGTTGCCGACGCCGTGACATTTCCGTGGGGTTCGGTGCCGCTGTTCGGCATCGACAAGGTGACCAGGTATCACCTCAACATGCCGCTCTATGTGACCACCTTCGCATTCGTGTTCAACAAGGACAAATACAACCAGATGTCGGCGGCGCAGAAGAAGGTGATCGACAACCACTGCACGCCGGAATGGGCGCTGAAAGTGGCTTCGCCATGGGCCGATTTCGAGCACGCCGGCATTGCCAAGATCAAGGCGGAAGCCGGACATGAAGTCTATGAGCCCAACCCGGAGCAGGTTGCCGAGTGGAAGAAGGCGGCGCAACCGCTCGAGGAGAAATGGGCGGAGAACGCGAAGAAGGCCGGCGTGTCCGACCCGGCGGCAGTGCTCAAGGAGCTGCGCGCACAGCTCGCCAAGGACGGCGCCGGCTATTGATACCCGCGCGGCAAGGTCCGACAATCGTCTGACGGCGGCGGAGAAACCCGCCGCCGTCAGGGATCCACGGCAAAATAGCAGGCAGTGCGATTGTGCCCCGGATTCCCGCTTTCGCGGGAATGAGCGGAATGTGCGTCGAGCGGGAGCACCCCCACCGCTCACCCCGGGACCCAGCCTACGCTCGCTGCGCGAGCTTCGGCGGGTTAGAGTCCGCGGAAGTGCGGAGCGCGAAGGCGGAAAGCGGGGGGTCCAGAACAGAATTCAATGCAAAACGTGCGGATGAGGCCCGACATGAAACGCGTCTATATGGATCGTTTCATCGATTCGATCGAATGGGTGGCGGCGTTCTTCGTCGGCATCGTCGCGCTCAACATCTTCGTCTCGGTGCTGCTGCGCAACCTGTTTACCTATTCCATTCCGGACTCGTACGATTTCGGACGCCTGATGCTCGGCATTCTGATCTTCTGGGGTATCGCGGCGACCTCGTATCGCGGCACGCACATCACCGTCGATCTCGTCTGGGGCAATGTCGGCCCGCGCTATCAGCGGATGATCGATGTCTTCGCAACGCTGGTGCTGCTTTTCGTCGTGACGGTGCAGACCTACACCCTGTTCGACAAGGTACGCGGCACCTATTACGACAACGTCCTCACCTTCGACCTGCGGCTGCCGACCTGGCCGTTCTTCGCAATCGCCTGGGCGGGTGACGTCTCGGCCGTGCTGCTGATCGCGATCCGCACCTGGCGGCTGATATTCCATCCCGATTACATGATCGATCCATCGGTCCGCACGGAAATAAAGCCGGTCGAGTAGCGATGAGCACAGACGCCGTTGCCATTCTCGGTTTCGTCGCGTTGTTCGTGATGATGCTGCTGCGCGTGCCGGTCGGAATGGCGATGGGCCTCGTCGGCGTTTCCGGCTTTGCCTACCTGAACGGCGGAACGCCGGCGCTCAAGCTCGTCGGCACGACGTCGATGCGCACGGTCACCGACTACACCTTCGGCGTCATCCCGATGTTCCTGCTGATGGGCGCGTTTGTCAGCACGTCGGGCATGAGCCGCGAATTGTTCCGCGCCGCCAACAAGTTCGTCGGTCATTTGCGCGGCGGGCTCGGCATCGCCACGATCGCGGCCTGCGGCGGCTTCGCCGCGATCTGCGGTTCTTCGGTCGCGACCGCCGCCACCTTTTCCACCGTCGCCTATCCGGAAATGCGCCGGTACGGCTATCCGCAGAGCTTCGCCACGGGCGTGATCGCCGCCGGCGGAACGCTCGGCGCCATGCTGCCGCCGTCGACCGTCCTCGCGGTTTACGGCATCATCACCGAGCAGGACATCGGCAAGCTGTTCATTGCCGGCATCATCCCCGGACTGCTCGCGATCTGCATGTATATGAGCACCATCGCGATCATCGGCTGGGCCCGCCCGAAGTTTCTTCCGACAGGAACACGGGTGCCGTGGAACGAGCGCATGACCGGCCTGAAAGACATCTGGGCGCCGCTGCTTCTCTTTGTTTTCGTCATTGGCGGTCTTTACGGCCTGCCGTTCCTGCCGCGCTTTACGCCGACGGAAGCCGGTGGGGTCGGCGCGACCGGCGCGTTCGTCATCGGCGTCATCAGCCGGCGGCTGGACAGGGATGGCGTCCTCGCTTCGCTGCTGCAGGCAACCCGCACCGCCGCTGCGGTGTTCACGGTGCTTATCGGAGCGCTTCTGTTCGGGTATTTCCTCACCATCACGCAGACGCCGCAGAAGGTGACGGAATTTCTCACCGGACTGGGGCTCGGCCGCTACGGCGTGCTCGCGCTCATCATGCTGATGTACCTGCTGCTCGGCTGCCTGATGGATGCGATGGCGATGATCATCCTCACCATCCCCATCATTTTCCCGGTCATCACCCATCTCGGCTTCGATCCGATCTGGTTCGGCGTGATCTTCGTGATGACCGTGGAACTCGGCCTCATCCATCCGCCGGTCGGCATGAATGTTTTCGTCATCAAGAGTGTGGTCAAGGACGTGAGTTTTGCTACGATTTTCAAGGGTGTGATCCCGTTCATCCTGACCGATCTGCTGCGGCTCGTGATCCTGATTACCTTTCCGGCCTTGGCGCTCTGGCTGCCCTCGCACATGTAGGGCGGTCATGGTATAATGGTTTGATATCCAACTATCTGGCGGCGGCCCGGCAATGGAACGTTCATTCAAGAAGGAAGTGCAGGCGCTCAGGCTCGGCGACGGGGAGGTCTTCCACGGCGAAGGCATCCTGGCCGTGACCAAGGCGCTGCTGCAGTCGGGCGTATCCTATGTCGGCGGCTATCAGGGCGCGCCGGTGTCGCACCTGCTCGATGTCCTGGTCGACGCCGAGGACATCATGTCGGAGCTCGGCGTGCATCTCGAGACCTGCTCGAACGAAGCCTCCGCCGCGGCGATGCTGGGAGCCTCGATCAACTATCCGCTGCGCGGCGCGGTCACGTGGAAGTCGATTGTCGGCACCAATGTCGCAGCCGACGCGCTGTCCAATCTCGCTTCGCCCGGCGTGATCGGCGGCGCCATGATCATTCTCGGCGAGGACTATGGCGAGGGCGCGAGCGTCATCCAGGAACGTTCCTATGCCTATGCGCTGAAATCATCGATGTGGCTGCTCGATCCGCGGCCCGACCTGCCCTCGATCGTCCGCACCGTCGAAAAAGGCTTCGAGCTGTCGGAAGCAAGCCATGCGCCGGTGATGCTGGAGCTACGCATCCGCGCCTGCCACGCCACCGGCGCCTTCGAGGCCAGGAACAACCGGAAGGGCGTCGTGTCCGGGCTCGACAAGCTCCCCGGTCCGCCGCGTTTCAACTATAGCCGCCTGTCCCACCCGCCGGTCACTTTCTCGCAGGAGCGCCTCAAGGTCGAAGAGCGGCTGCCGGCCGCGCGCGCCTTCATCCGCGAGCACAAGCTCAACGAATTGATTGACGGCGATCTTGGCGAGATCGGCATCGTGGTGATGGGCGGGCTGACCAACAGCGTGCTGCGCGCGCTCGAGCGCATGGGACTTGCCGATATTTTCGGGGCCTCGCGCGTGCCGGTGCTCGTCCTCAATGTCGTCTATCCGCTGGTGCCGGAAGAGCTGCGCGAGTTCTGCGCCGGCAAGCGCGCGGTGCTCGTCGTCGAGGAAGGCTATCCGGACTACATCGAGCAGGCGGTCAATGTCGAATTGCGGCGCGCCGATATCAACACCAGGGTATTCGGCAAGGATTTCCTGCCGAAGGCGGGCGAGTACGCGTCCGACATTCTGCTCGAGGGGCTCGCCAAATTCCTCGAGACGGCGCGGCCGGCGGGACTCGATGCTGACGCGCTGGCGGCGGCGGCGCGGCGTCTGATTGCGCACAAGACATCGGCCGCGGCATCGCTTGGCCCGCTGCCGCCGCGCCCGCCGGCGTTCTGCACCGGCTGCCCCGAGCGTCCGGTGTTTTCCGCGATCAAGCTGATGCAGCGCGAACTCGGCCCCACCCACATCAGCGCCGATATCGGCTGTCATTCGTTTGCGACCTTCGCGCCGTTTTCGCTCGGCAATTCGATTCTCGGCTACGGCATGTCGCTCGCGAGCGCGGCGGCCGTCGCACCCAATATGGAAAAGCGCCCGATCGCGGTGATGGGCGACGGCGGCTTCTGGCACAACGGGCTGATCACCGGCGTTGCGTCCAACCTGTTCAACAGGGGCGACGGCGTGCTGGTCGTGATGCAGAACGGATACGCCTCCGCGACGGGCCAGCAATACATTCCCTCGAGCGCCGCCAGCAAGGAAGGCCCGGCGCCCGGCATGAACATCGAGCAGACGCTGCGCGCCATGGGCGTCAAATGGCTGCGCACGGTGCGCACCTACAGCGTCGAAGTCATGGTGAACACGCTGAAGGAGGCAATGAAAACCGCCGAGCGCGGCCTGAAAGTCATCATCGCCGACGGCGAATGCCAGCTTGCGCGCCAGCGCCGGGTCCGCGCCGAGGACGCCGAAAAGCTCAAGCGCGGCGAGCGTGTCACACGCGTGCGCTACGGCGTCGACGATGACATCTGCACCGGCGATCACTCCTGCATTCGCCTCTCGGGCTGCCCGTCGCTCACCGTGAAGCCGTCGCCCGATCCTTTGCGTACCGACCCGGTCGCGACCGTGGTTGAATCATGCGTCGGCTGCGGGCTGTGCGGGGAAGTGGCGCATGCGGCCGTGCTGTGTCCCTCTTTCTACCGCGCCGAGATCGTGCGCAACGCGACCTGGCGCGACCGGCTCAAGCATCGTTTTCGCCAGCGCGTCATCGGCTGGCTCGGCGGTTATTCCGGCGAGGCGGCGGCAAAGGTGCCGTCATGAGCGCAACGCGTCCGATCACCATGCTGATTGCCGCGCTCGGCGGCGAAGGCGGCGGCGTGCTCACGCAGTGGATCGTCACGGCGGCGGCGCAGGCCGGTTTTCCGGTGCAAAGCACCTCGATTCCGGGCGTCGCGCAGCGCACCGGCGCAACGACCTATTACATCGAGATCCTGCCGGTGCAGGCAGCCGAGCTCGGCGGCAAGCGGCCGGTGCTCGCGCTGACGCCCGGCGTCGGCGATATCGATATCGCGGTGGCGAGCGAGTTGCTGGAAGCCGGCCGCACGGTGGCGGGCGGCTTTGTCACGCCCGATCGCACGCATGTCATCGCCTCGCTCAGCCGCTTCTATGCGATGGACGAGAAGATCGCGATGGGTGACGGCCGTTTTGACCCGGACAAGCTCATCAGGGTCATCGAGGACAATGCCAGGGACACGCTGCTCATCGACATGGACGCGCTGGCAAAGCAGAACGGCTCGATCATCAATGC
>DATEKG010000190.1:0-30878 GCA_035277565.1 Pseudolabrys sp. | reverse complement strand
TCTAGCGTTCGACCCGGGTCCAGCCGGACGGCATCAGGCGCTCTTGCGGCAGAAAACGGCCCTTGTAGTCCATCTTGCGCGAGCCCGGCACCCAATAACCCAGATAGACATAGGGAAGGCCCATTCGCTTGGCGCGTTCGACATGGTCAAGGATCATGAAGGTGCCGAGCGACCTGTCACCTTCATCCGGTTCGAAGAATGAATAAACCATCGAGAGTCCGTCGCTGAGCACATCGGTGAGCGCCACGGCCAGAATTCGTCCGGTCCCGCGCCCTCTGATGCCGGCGTCCGGCCCACGCAAACGGTACTCGATCAGCCGCGTATCGACGTGGCTGTCTTCGACCATCATCGCGTAGTCGAGCACCGTCATGTCAGCCATGCCGCCGTCGCGATGGCGCGCATCGAGATAAGCACGGAATACCGAATATTGCTCCGATGTCGGCGCGGGTGATCGCATATTGCCGATCACATCCGAGTTGCGCTCGGCAATCCTGCGCATATTGCGGGAAGGATCAAAGTCGGCGGCAATCACGCGGACCGACACACAAGCGCGGCAACCTTCGCATGCCGGCCGGTAGGCAATCGACTGGCTGCGTCGAAAGCCGCCATGCGTCAGCAGGTCATTGAGCTCGCCGGCGCGTTCCCCGACCAGGTGTGTGAAAACCTTGCGCTCCTCCTGGCCTTCAAGATAGGGGCACGGCGAAGGTGCGGTCAGATAGAACTGAGGAGTGTCGCGCGAGTGCTGGGTCACAAAGGGTGCCGGATCAGTTCATGGACTCATACTAGCATCGCGCGGTCGGGGCCTGCCGTCAAAGCCCTTGTCGCGCCTGCGCGGTGGGCATGGATGCACGCAGTGCTGAAGCCCGGGCGGCATTATTGATGACGACAGTACCGAGGAGGATATCGTGGAGAAGCCGCCGGCGTTCATTGAAAAACGCGACCAGCAAAATAAACGGCGTGAAGAACGATACTGTGAACCAGAACGCAACGGCGTGCACGGCGCCGAGGACGAAATATGCGGGCGCGCCATACCAGGTCCGCATTTCGAGATCCATCACGCGCATGCCGATCGTCGCCGAAGCGGGCCCGCCGAGGGTGATTCCGAAATAGCAAAGCGCCCATATCACGGTGGCGGGCGAGAGCAGCCAGTAAAGCGCGAATCCGAGACCGAGAGTAATGATTCCGAAGGCGAATATGAACATTGCCGCCAGGACAACGGGTACGGCGATGATGATGAAATCAATGAGGAAAGCCACGACCCGGCGGGCCAGGACACCGTCGAAAAGCTCCGGCTGGGTCGCCGGATCATAGGCATGCGGCTTGATGTCGATTGACATGGCGGATTCTACCCTTGGCGCGCGACGTAATATAGCCCGCGCGTTGACGCTCGAAATGGCGAATGAATCGCTTATCCGCAAGGCCCAACAATGGCCCGCCCTGCTGGAACCGGCACCGTCATTACGGCATGGTGGGGGCGTAAAAACCTGGAGTCGAAGCTTTGCACGTTACGATCGCGGACATTCAAGCGGCCCGTCGCGTCATCGCGGGGGTCGTTCTGCGGACACCGATGCTTCCAGCGCCCAAGCTTTCGGCGCTTACCGGCGCGGATGTCTATGTCAAATACGAAAATCTGCAGGTCACGAACTCATTCAAGGACCGCGGTGCGCTGGTCCGCCTCACTACGCTGAGCACTGCGGAACGCGACCGCGGCGTAATTGCAATGTCCGCCGGCAACCACGCCCAGGCGGTTGCCTACCATGCCCGGCGGCTGTCCATTCCTGCAACGATCGTGATGCCGCTTACGACACCGTTTGTCAAAGTCGCGTCAACACGGTCATATGGCGCGGAAGTGGTGTTGCACGGAGAGAGCGTTTCGGAAGCGCAAGCACGATGTGAACAGATCCAGGCGGAGCGCGGACTGACGCTCGTTCACCCTTACGATGATCCCCACATCATTGCCGGGCAGGGCACCATCGCGCTCGAGATGCTGGAAGACGTTCCTTCACTTGATGTCATCGTTATTCCGATCGGCGGAGGAGGGCTCATCGCAGGAAACGCGATTGGCGCGCGCGCGGTACGTGCTTCGGTCGAAATCGTCGGCGCGGAAGCGGCACTTTATCCCTCGGTTTGGAATGCGCTTCACGATGATTCACACGCCATTGGCGGACCAACTCTTGCCGAAGGCATAGCGGTGAAAAATGTCGGCAGGCTCACGCTTCCCATCATCCGCGAGCTCGTGCCTAAACTGATTTTGGTCAGCGAGGCCCAGCTCGAGCAAGCCGTCAACGCCTACTTGACCCTGCAAAAGACCATGGCAGAGGGTGCGGGCGCCGCCGGTCTTGCCGCGATGTTGGCCGAGCCCGAATACTTCAGGGGAAAAAAGGTAGGCCTGGTTCTGTGCGGCGGCAATATCGATCCACGCGTGCTCGCCTCCATCATGGTTCGGGAACTTGAACGGGATCACCGCATCGTCTCGTTTCGGCTGACAATTCCGGATCGTCCGGGCGTGCTCGGCGTCATCGCCACGCGGCTAGGCGCTCTCGGTGCAAATATTCTCGAAGTCAACCATCGCCGTCTCTTTCTCGATGTCCCTGCCAAAGGTGCCAAGCTCGATGTAACAGTCGAGACGCGCGATTCCGGCCACGCCGAAGACGTGCTGAAAGCGCTCGCGGCGGACGGCTACCTGCCGGTTCAGATCGAAGCCGGTGCAGCTATAGAATGAGCGGTCAGGCGGCTGAAGACTGCGTCGGCATTTCCGGCAGCTGTAGCTCGTTCACCACCGGGTCGGTCTTGTGGATCGCGAGGAGATTAATCCCAGCCTCGACGACCTTGTAGCCACGCTCGTCCAGGAAGGCCCGCAGACGTTCCTTGCCAGCCTTGATCGATTCCACCAGGAAGATTGGCCGATGGCGCTCAATGACCTGCTGCGCACCTTCGAGCGCTTCCATCTCCATGCCCTCAACATCGAGCTTGACCAGGTCGACGCGCTGCAGGTTGAGCGCGTCAAGTGAAATCTTCTGGATGGCGACGGTTTTCCCAGGCGAATAGTCGATTGGTTGGCCGATAAATTCGGTTTCGGCACGTGGCTTGAGTTCAAGACTGCCGAAGCTTGATGGTATCAAATAGTCCGGGACCGGAACATGCATGATACCGGGCTCGGATGAGACGGCTGCATGCATGGCGATGGCGTTGAAGCAATTGTTGATCGCGATATTGCCGGCCAGCGCGTAGTAGACTCGTTCCTGCGCCTCAATGGCAATGACCGAACCCCACCCGGTCATTGCAACGGCCCATTCGACCGTATGCACACCGATATTTGCGCCGCAGTCGATCGCTACAACGTCGCCGCCATGGACGCGTCGGCGCGCTTCAATAAGCTGAAGTGCCAGCTCTACTTCGATTGGATCGAAGTTTCCCGCCTCGAGCAATTGATAGCCGACCCCGATGCCGGAGCCGGGTCCGTTCATGCGGTAGTCAAACCGGTTGATGATCATCGTGCCGTGATTGGACGAGGCGAGCACGAAGGCAATCTTGCGTCCAACATTGCGCATGAATTTCTCCTGGGCGAGGACGCAATACGACGCGGGAAAGACCGAATCATCGAGAGATTAAAGGCTTCGGCCTTTGCCGTCATCCGGCGGCATGAGTGGGTGCCGGTTTGGCCGCCCAAAGCGGCCCTGACTTCCTGTCGTTCACGCCGAATGGCCGCCCATCGCCCGCCAGATTTGCTCGGGCGTGGCCGGCATTTCAATATGCTTGATCCCGAACTCTGACAGGGCGTCGACAATCGCATTGGTCACCGCCGGCAGCGCCCCGACACAGCCGGCTTCGCCGGCGCCTTTGACGCCCAGCGGGTTCGTTTTTGTCGGAACCGGGTTGCTTTCGACGTCCATGTCGCACAGGTCGTGCGCATGCGGCATGGCATAGTCCATGAAGGAGGCCGTCACGAGCTGGCCGGCATTGTCGAAATGAATGTTTTCCATCAGGGCCTGGCCGGCGCCCTGGGCGACACCACCATGCACCTGGCCGTGGAGGAGGAGGGGGTTAAGGACAGTGCCGAAATCATCAACCACGCTGTAACGGGTGATTTCGACCTTGCCGGTTTCCCGATCTATTTCCAGTTCGCAGATATGGCAGCCATTGGGATAGTTGTTGACCGGCGCCTGATACACAGCTGTCGCAAACAAGCCGGGCTCCATGTCCTTCGGCAGGTTGCCGCGCTCAAGCGAGGCCACGGCGACTTCCTTTATCGACAGCGTGCGGTTGGTCTTGCTGGTCGAGAAGACGCCTTCATCAAACTTGAGATCGGACTCCTCAACCTTGAGCAAATGCGCCGCAATGGCGCGCGCCTTTGTCACCACCTTCTCCGTCGCCATGTGGAAGGCGGACCCGGCAAGGGTGGCGGAACGCGAACCGCCGGTGCCTTCGCCATAGAACACCTGGTCGGTATCACCCTGAATGTACTGCGCTTCCGCTGGATCAAGACCGAGACGGTCGCAGACGAGCTGCTTGAAAACCGTTTCGTGCCCCTGACCTTGCGAATTGGAGCCGGAGAACAGGCTTATCGATCCGGATCGGTCGAAACGCACCTCGGCTCCTTCCGTGCTCGGCGCACCCGCACGTTCGATCGTGTTGGAAAGACCGAAGCCCAGCAGCTTTCCGCGCTTCCGCGCCTCGGCTTTACGGGCCTTGAGCCCCTTGCGATCGGCGAGTTCAAGCGCGAGGTCCATATTTTTTTCGAACTCGCCGCTGTCATAGGTGAAAGTCAGCCCGGTCTTGAATGGCATTGCCGCGGGCGAAATGTAGTTGCGCCGGCGTAGTTCGGTTGCGTCGATCCCGAGCTCTGCCGCCGCAAGCTCGACCATACGCTCGATCACAAACGCAGCCTCGGGCCGACCGTTACCGCGATAGGGCCGCATCGGATTGGTATTCGAAAATACCGCCGTTATGTCGACATGAATGGCCGGGGTCCGATAGACGCCAGCAAGCGTACCGGCATTGAGTACAAAGGCCGGCATCGAATGCTGGAGATAGGCTCCAATTGCGGCAATCGTCTTGACGCGAAATGCGAGGAAATGACCGTCGGCATCGAGTGCCAGCTCCGCCTCGGTGACATTGTCGCGCGCCTGCGCATCGCTGAGAAAGGCTTCGGTGCGCGTTGATATCCATTTGACCGGGCAGCCGATGATCTTTGATGCGAGCAGAACCAGCGGTGTCTCGTTGAAGATCGGCGATTTCATTCCGAAACTGCCGCCGGTATCGCCGGTCACGATGCGGATTTTGCTTTCCGGAACCTTGATCAAACGCGCAAGTTCAGTTCGGGTCGGGTGCGGGCGCTGGATTGGCGTATAGATCGTGTACCTGCCATCCGCGGCATTGTAGTCGCCGACCGCACCGCGGGGCTCCATGGTCGCGGCGGTGACGCGATTGATCACGAAGCGTCCACGCACGATATGCGGTGCCCGGGAAAACGCGGCCTCGACCGCGGTCTTGTCGCCGATGAGTTCCACAAAGCAAACATTGTCGGGACAATCGTCCCAAACGCACGGTGCTCCCGGCTTGCTTGCCTCCGCCGTCGACGTGACGGCCGGTAATTCGTCATAGTCGACTGCGATCATTTCCGCCGCATCGAGTGCCTGCGCAACGGTTTCTGCCACCACAAAGGCGACGCAGTCGCCCACCCAGCGCACGCGGTCCTCGGCGAGAATTGGATAGCGCGGCTTGTACATCGATGCGCCGTCGCGCCGCTTCAGGCCTCCGGGCACCGGCAAATCGCCGTAACCTGCGGCCTTCACGTGCGCGCTTGTGAGCACGGCAAGCACGCCGGGCGCCGACTTGGCTGCGCTTATTTCGATAGACTTGATGCGAGCGTGCGCGTGCGGCGAACGCAGCACAATGCCATGTGCCATACCGGGCAGCTTGATGTCGTCGATGTAGCGCCCGCCGCCGCGGATCAATCGCGGATCCTCGAAACGCGACACGCCTTGGCCGATGGCAAATTCACCCATAGCGAACGTCCACTGTGTGAGGCGGCATCAAAGGATTGCTCGTCATCTTCGCAGCAGGCAAAGCTCGGGATCGTAGCTCTGGGTCCCTGCTTGCGCGGGATGGAGCGGAAAGGGCGGCCATTTCGGAGACTATTTTTCGGAGTGTAATTTCTCGGCAACACGCGGAGCAAAATAGGTGAGAATGCCGTCGCAACCGGCCCGTTTGAAGGCCATAAGACTTTCCATCATCGCGCGCTCGCCGTCGAGCCAGTTGTTCTGAGCGGCAGCCATGATCATCGCGTATTCGCCCGACACCTGATAGGCAAAGGTCGGCATCCGGAATGTTTCTTTCACGCGCTGCACGATGTCGAGATAAGGAAGGCCCGGCTTGACCATGATCATGTCCGCGCCTTCTTCGATGTCGAGCGCAACTTCGCGCAAGGCCTCGTTCGAATTTGCGAAGTCCATCTGGTAAGTGCGCTTGTCGCCGGTCAATGTTTTAGCGGATCCGACAGCGTCGCGGAAAGGTCCATAAAAGGCGGACGCGTATTTTGCCGCGTACGACATGATCGCGACGTCGGTGAATTTGGCTGCGTCGAGCGCCTTGCGGATGGCGCCGACGCGCCCGTCCATCATGTCGGATGGAGCAATGATGTCGCAACCGGCTTCGGCTTGCACGAGAGATTGCTTGACGAGGACGGCAACGGTTTCGTCATTGAGAATGATGCCGTCGCGCAGCAGGCCGTCATGGCCATGGCTCGTGAACGGGTCCAGCGCGACATCGCAAAGAATCCCGATATCCGGAACCGCCGTTTTGACGGCGCGGATCGTCCGGCAAACGAGATTGTCGGGGTTGACCGCCTCGCTCCCGATTTCGTCGCGTAATGCGGGATCCGTGTAGGGAAAGAGGGCAAGGCACGGGATCTTGAGCCTGGCGGCACGCTCGGCCTCGCCGACCACTTGATCGACGGACAAGCGGTCGACACCGGGCATCGAAGGAACCGGCGTGCGGATATTGTCGCCATCCGTCACGAACAGCGGCCAGATCAGATCATCGGCGCTGATCGTGTGTTCGCGCACCAGGCGCCGCGCCCACTCGGTGCGCCGGTTGCGGCGCATCCGAACCGTGAGGTCCAGGGGGTTGGGCCTGATCTCGCCGGAATCACTTTCGACCGGCAGGAAGCCAATCTTGTGCTCCAGCGGACGGCCGAATTTGATCGCCATTGAGGTACTCCCGGCGTTCTTTTAGCCGGTCTGACGAAACCCCGCTACCCGCTGCGGTGCGTGGCAGAAATGCCGTTAACCCCGCACCTTTGCGGCCTCCCGCTCCATTGCGACGCCGGCTTCGAGACTGTCCTTGTCGCGATAGATCGAGGCAACAGCCATGAGCCGGCCACCCTTGCGGTAGCGAACGACGCAGTCGCGCCTGGCAATGTCGCCATCCACATCGATCGAGTCCCAGCTCTCCGCATGGCCGACGTAGTTGATGGGGACGTCATAATGCTGGCTCCAGAAAAACGGGGCTGACTGGAACGCCGTGCGCATGCCCATCATGTTGAGTGCGACAATCTGGCCTTGCCGCTCGGCAACGACCCAGTGCTCAACGCGGATTCGCTGACCGGAAATCGGATCGGGCCAACGCGCAATATCTCCCGCCGCGAAAATGCCTGACGCGCTTGTTTCCATGAATTCATTCACGGCAACGCCCTTGTCGGTCGTCAGCCCGGCCTTTTCAGCAAGTTCGAGTCTTGGCCGCACACCGACACCGATGATCACCAGGTCAGCGTCGAGCGTGCCCCCGGTCTTGAGCGTGGCGCGTTTCCCGTCGATTGCAGTGACCGTGTCCTCGAGGTGAAATTTCACGCCATGCTCTTCGTGCAGTCCACGAATAAAATCGCCGAGCTGCGGACCGAACACGCGTTCCAGTGGGCGCTTCTCGGGCGCCACAACGTGAACCTCGATCTCGCGCGCACGCAGCGCGGCCGCCGTTTCGAGGCCGATGAAGCTTGCCCCGATGACAACCGCCCGTTTCGCATTCTGGGCCTCGGCAATGATCGCACGACAGTCCGAAAGGGTGCGGAGCGTGTGCACGTGCTTCTGCCCGGCACCTGGAATGTCGAGCTTTACCGGCTCGGCGCCCGTTGCAAGCAGCAGCTTGTCAAATGCGACCGTGCTCCCATCGTCGAGCGTCAGAACCTTTCCCTTGGGATCGAGCGCGGCGACTTCGGTTTTCAGTCTCAAATCAATCTTGTTTTCGCCGTACCATTCGTTCCCGCGTAGCGGCACCCAGTCCTCCGGGGCGTTGCCGGCGAGATAGTCTTTAGACAGGTTCGGGCGGTCGACCGGCGCGGCATCGTCGCTGCTGATCATCGTGACATGGCCCGCATAGCCGTGGCGGCGCAGCATCTCGGCCGCGGCGAAGCCGGCCGCACCGCCACCGATGATAACGATGTTTTCGCCGGATCGGCCGGTCGCCTTCGGCGCAGCGATTGATTTTTTCTCCGCGACGATAATTTTCCCGTCACGCTCCTCGACCCGCCAGCAGCCGAGCGGGCTCAAGGCGGGTGCGGCGACGGCTTCACCGCTATCGAGGCTGAAATGCGCATGGTGCCACGGGCAGCGGATGGTCTCGCCGATCAGCAGGCCGTCGGCGAGGGGGCCGTGATAATGCGTGCAGTGGGCGGATACCGCGTAAAGCCTGCCGGCCTGGCGCACCACCAGCACCTCGTCGTCGCCCACGTGGCCCGTCAGCATACCTCCCTCGGCGAGGTCTTTGGCAGGAACGCCCTGGGCAAGGTCCGGTCCAGCCGACTTTTTTTCGTCGTTCGACATTGTTTCCTCCATGCGCAGCGCGCCTGCGGCATTAGATGCGCGAGCCGCCGGAAAATTGCAGCATATGGCATAAATGCCGGACGCGGTCGGGCGGTTGCCGCTGTCCGGTGCCCCTTGCTAAGGGGCAGAGAGTAGGGGCGGGCAAAACATGGATTTTAGTCTTTCTGAAGAACAGCTTGCGTTCCAGGCGACCGCGCGGGCCTTCGCCCGCGACGAATTGATGCCGCATGCGCGCAGCTGGGATGAAGGTGAAATTTTCCCCGTCGAAGCCCTCCGCAAGGCGGCCGCGCTTGGCTTTGGAGGTATCTACGTCAAGGACGATGTTGGCGGATCGGCTCTGGGCCGTCTCGACGCAGCCTTGATATTCGAGGAACTGGCGCAAGGCTGTACGTCCACCGCTGCCTACATCTCTATTCACAACATGGCGGCCTGGATGATCGACGCTTTCGGTGCCGCTGAGGCGCGAAGAAAATTCCTGCCGAAGCTTTGCACAATGGAGCATTTCGCGAGTTATTGTCTGACTGAGCCCGGCTCGGGATCTGACGCTGCAAGTCTGGCGACGCGTGCACGCCGTGACGGCGGCCACTACATCCTTGATGGCACGAAGGCGTTCATATCAGGCGGTGGCGTATCCGACGTCTATGTCGTGATGGCACGCACCGGAGAAAGCGGGCCGCGCGGGATTTCGTGCATTGTCGTCGAGAAAGGCACGCCCGGTCTTTCATTCGGTGCGCAGGAGAAAAAACTTGGCTGGAAAACTCAGCCGACCTCGATGGTGATCTTTGAGAATTGCCGCGTGCCGGCGGCGAACCGGGTCGGATCGGAGGGGCAGGGTTTCAAGATTGCAATGGCGGGGCTTGACGGCGGCCGCTTGAATATCGGCGCCTGCTCGATTGGCGGCGCGCAATTCTGTCTCGACCGCACGATCGAATACATGAAGGAGCGACGGCAGTTTGGTTCGCGTCTCGCCGATTTTCAGGCTTTGCAATTTCGCGTAGCCGATTATGCAACCGGACTTGATGCGGCGCGGCTATTGCTGCACCGCGCAGCCATGGCGGTCGGGGACAGGGAGCCTGCGGCGACGCGACTTGCGGCGCAGGCCAAACGTCTTGCCACCGATACCGGTTTTGAAGTCGTCAATGGCTGCCTGCAGTTACACGGCGGCTACGGCTATCTCCGCGACCATCCAATCGAGCGTGTCTTGCGCGATGTGCGGGTGCACCAAATACTTGAGGGAACAAACGAGATCATGCGGATGATCGTATCCCGCGCTATGCTGGGCAACTAACGGGAGGAATATATGGAGCAACTTCCGCGGGTTTATCTTTCGCGCGCCGACATGGAAAAGCGCATCGCGCGTTTTAAGGATCTGAAGGGCTTTGACGGAGGGCTGCCCGACAGCAAGATGCCGGGCTGCGAACGCATGCTGTTCAACGTGATTGGTTTCCAGCCTCCGGATGATATCGGGGAGGGCGGCGTCACATCCCCGGTTGGCGCCCAGGCCGCGCAGATGGCCGCGATCAAGATCCGCGAAGGTTTCAATCTCGGCTACTGCAAGGCGAAACCCGGCCACGGGCCTGAAATGCACAATCACGACACCAATGAGACTTTCATACCGATGACCGGCACCTGGCGCGCCAGTTGGGAAGATGAAAACGGCAATGTCGAGTTTATCGATCTTGGTCCTCTGGACGTTGTGTCTTTCCCTCCTGGCATGATCCGCCGCTTTGAAAACGTCACAAAGGGCGATCCCGGCGCAGAGTCGGTCCTGATGTTCGTGATCGGCGGCAACGAGCCGCGTGCGGAATTCACCGACCAGGCGATGGATCGTCTGGAGAAGGCGGGCGCTTGGGCGCCGCAACGATAGTGCAAAGCACCTCTCCGCGATGAGCGATGACATCCTTTTTGAACGTCGCGGGGCGGCGGGCTTTGTCACGCTCAATCGGCCGAAGGCTCTCAATGCCGTGACCCATGCGATGGTGCTGGCCTTGCGGGCGCAGCTCGATCGATGGGGCAAAGATGCCGCCGTCACGCGTGTTGTTATAACAGCCGCAGGTGATCGCGCCTTTTCCGCCGGCGGCGATATCCGCGCGCTTTACGATCTCGGCAAGGCGGACCGTCACGAGGAGGCGCTGCAATTCTGGCGCGACGAGTATCCTCTCAATGCGGCGATCAAGAATTTCAGCAAACCTTATATCGCTCTGATCGACGGCATAGCGATGGGAGGGGGCGCCGGCGTGTCGGTGCACGGCTCGCATCGCGTGGCGGGCGATCGTTTCTCTTTTGCGATGCCTGAAGTCGGCATCGGTTTTTTTCCGGATGTCGGCGCGACCTGGTTCTTGCCACGCATGCCGCGCGAATTGGGGACCTATTGCGCCCTGACCGGCGAACGGCTCAACGCGGCTGATGCCGTGGTCAGCGGGATCGCGACGCATCACATTTCAAGCGCGCGATTTGCCGAACTGAGCGATGCCCTTTCGGGCACGGTCCATGTTGACGCCGTGCTTGCGGCGTTTGCCGAGCGAGCCGGCGAAGGCGCTGTTGCCCGACGACGGACCGTAATCCACAAGCTCTTTCAGCGAAACCGCGTTGAGGACATTCTCGTGGCGCTCGATCGCGAGGCAGCCGGCGGCTCGCATGACTCGGAATGGGCGAAAAAAACGGCCGCCACGATCCGCACAAAATCTCCGCTCAGTCTGAAGCTCGCGCTCGCCCAGGTGCGACGCGGGCGAAATTGGGATTTTGGCACGTGCATGCAGGCCGAGTTCCGCATAGTCTCGCGTATCATCCATGGTCACGATTTCTACGAAGGCGTACGTGCGGTGATTATAGACAAGGACAACAGCCCGAGCTGGCAACCGGCGTCTCTCGATATGGTGGACGATGCTGAGGTTGATCGCCATTTCGCGCCACTCGGGTCACACGAACTGGTTTTGCCGTGAACCAGACTATCCAGACGCGCGATGCCGACACACTCGAGCCCGTGCACCAGCTTGCACGCGATCGTTCGATCGGCCTGTGGACCCGACGGCTGGTCCTCTTTCTTCGCGCCATGGCAGCGATATCGATGCTCAAGGGGCTTTATCACTGGGCGCGGGTTTGCGGCATCGGTACGTCGGACCTGTTTCAATATCATTCGATCGCATGGAAAACCGCGACAGTGTTTTTTGCTGTCATTGATCTCGTGGCGGCGGTCGGGCTTTGGCTGGCCGCAGCATGGGGCGCCGTTATCTGGCTCACCTCCGTTGCCTCCATGCTGGCGGTGGAGATTTTCTTTCCGCAAGTTTTTGGCGGCGGCTGGCTGACTGGTTTGCTGGAGGGTGCTCTGCTTGCGCTCTATCTCTGGCTTGCGTTGAAATCGGCGCAGGAACATCCGCCATAAGATCAATCGGATCATCGGGAGGGCGCCATGGCGCGCATCGGATTTATCGGCCTCGGCAATATGGGATTACCGATGGCGCAGAATTTGCTCAAAGCCGGGCATCAGGTCGAAGGCGTCGATGTTAATCCGGCCGCTTCGGCGAAGCTGACGGCGGCCGGCGGCGCGACGGTCGAGACGGCGAAAATTGCTGCGGCGCGCGACGATGTCGTCATCACGATGCTGCCTTCGGGCAAGGAGGTGCGCGAGATATATCTCGGGTCATCCGGAATTATCGAGAATGCCAACGCCGGCGCCTTGCTGATCGACTGCTCGACGATCGATGTCGAAACTGCGCGTGCAGTTGCGGCCGAAGCCGAGAAGAGGGGGCTGCTGATGCTTGATGCACCCGTCTCCGGCGGCGTTGGCGGCGCAACTGCGGCCACTCTGACTTTCATGGTCGGTGGCAGTGCGCAGGCATTTGCGCGCGCGCAATCGATTCTCGAAAAAATGGGCAAGACCATCGTGCATGCGGGTGGCGCGGGCAACGGTCAGGCGGCCAAGATTTGCAACAACATGATCCTCGGTGTTTCGATGATCGCGGTAGCGGAAGCTTTTGTGCTTGCGGAAAAGCTCGGGCTTGATCACCAGAAGTTGTTCGATATTTCTTCGAAGTCATCCGGGCAGTGCTGGTCGCTGACGAGTTACTGTCCCGTTCCGGGACCCGTGCCGACATCGCCTGCCAACCGCGATTACCAGGCGGGATTTACCGCTGCCATGATGCTTAAGGACCTGAAATTGTCACAGGACGCAGCAAAGGCGACGGGAACCAAAACGGAACTCGGCGGCGGCGCAGCCCGCATCTATTCCGAATACGTCGCCAGCGGCGAAGCGGGGCGCGACTTTTCGGGAATTATACGCTTTATCCGCGATTAGGATGGTCCGCTAAAGTGAACGGACTCTTGCCGCGCTTTATAAAATTGCAAAGTCAACAACCGATTCACCGTTGCAAATAAACCTAATCTTTATGGTGTTATTTAAGCCGATTTTAGACCGCCTCTTTTAGGGTGCGTCCATCCGGAGCGGGGAAGACAGGGCCTCGTAACCGGGACGTTTACATATAAAACGCAAGGGGCGTTGAACATGAAAGCCGTCGCAAAGACGGTCGAGCCCGCCGGGCGAGAGGCGCAGCTCGATCACATTAGGCCGCTCTACCTTGAGGCCTTGACCTTAGTCGAACGGCTGCATCGCCGGCTGCTCGACGTGATCAAGGATGAGTTCGATCGTCGCGGTCGCTCCGATATCAATTCGGTGCAGGCGCTGCTTCTATACAATATCGGGGACAAGGAACTGACGGCCGGTGAGCTGCGCACGCGCGGCTACTACCTTGGCTCGAACGTTTCGTACAATCTGAAGAAACTGGTGGAGATGGCGTTCCTCGACCATCAACGCTCGCGCGTGGACCGTCGCTCGGTGCGTATCAAACTTACCGAGAAAGGTCGCGAGGTACGCGATATCATTGAAACGCTCTACCAGAAGCACGTGCGCACGGTAGAGCAGGTCGGCGGCATCAACGCCGATGAATTCACCACGCTCAATAAGTCGTTGCACCGGCTCGAGCGGTTCTGGACCGACCAGATCCTCTACCGGCTCTAATTCGACTGCGGGTGGACTGACTTGCCCCGGCTGCCTTGTGTGGCCGGGGTCTTTTGTCGTCTTCGGCATGGGCCTCGCAGAACCCAAGATGTTGGGTCCAGAGCGCTCCACAGCCCAATGCTTGGCGGCTTGTGGCCAATGTGCTATTGCGCGTCATCCCGGATTTTCCTGGGTCAAATGCTCTCTCCGAAAACCGCTCCCCTTCGGGACGTTCGAACCGGGGGGCAGTTTTTCGGGGGCATCCACCTAGCTTACGTTCGGCGCCAGGCGAATTTGGCGCCAGGAGATCATGATGTCGGCGCTAAATCCCAAGCTTGCGAGCGATATTGAAGCGCTTTTCGCGGCACACTTGGATGAGGCCGATCCGGATATCGCCGGCGTCGTTAAACGTGAACTCGGCCGTCAGCGTGACGAAATTGAACTGATCGCATCGGAGAACATTGTTTCGCGCGCTGTGCTCGAAGCGCAGGGCTCGGTGCTGACGAACAAATATGCCGAGGGGCTTCCGGGCAAGCGGTACTATGGCGGCTGTGAGTTCGTCGATATTGCAGAGCGCCTCGCGATCGAACGTGTGACAAGACTTTTCGCATGCAAATTCGCCAACGTGCAGCCGCATTCAGGCGCATCCGCAAATGCGGAAGTATTTTTTGCGTTACTGCAGCCGGGCGACACCTTCATGGGACTGAATCTCGCCGCCGGCGGCCATTTAACTCACGGCTCACCGGTCAACATGTCCGGCAAGTGGTTCAAGCCGGTGCCATATGGCGTACGCCGCGACGATCACCGCATCGACATGGAAGAGGTGGCTCGGCTTGCACGCGAACATAAACCGAAGCTGATCATTGCCGGCGGCTCGGCCTATCCCCGTATCATCGATTTCCGCGCATTCCGTGGGATCTGCGACGAGGTCGGCGCATTGCTGATGGTCGACATGGCGCATTTCGCGGGTCTCGTTGCGGCGGGCGTACATCCATCGCCATTTCCGCATGCCCATGTCGTGACGACCACCACGCACAAAACGCTGCGCGGGCCGCGCGGCGGCGTGATCTTGTCCGACAGCGAGGAGATCGCGAAGAAACTCAATTCCGCGGTTTTTCCGGGAATGCAGGGCGGCCCGCTGATGCACGTGATTGCGGCAAAGGCAGTGGCATTCGGCGAGGCCTTGCGGCCTGGTTTCCGTGCCTATGCCCGCAATGTGATCGAGAACGCAAAGGCCCTGGCGGAGACCTTGAAGTCGCACGGACTCGATATCGTCTCCGGCGGCACCGATACGCATCTTATGCTGGTCGATCTGCGGCCCAAGCAGTTGACCGGGAAAGTCGCGGAAGCGGCGCTCGGCCGCGCTCACATTACGTGCAACAAGAATGGAATTCCCTTTGACCCCGAGAAGCCGACGGTGACTTCGGGAATTCGCCTCGGGACGCCGGCCTGCACGACGCGCGGCTTCGGCATTGCCGAATTCCGCGAGGTCGGCGAAATGATCGTGGAAGTACTCGATGTTCTTTCACAGAAACACGTCGAGGAAGACTCGCTTGTTGAAGCTGCCGTTCGCGACAAGGTGAAGTCGCTCATTGGACGGTTTCCTATCTACCAATGAGGACTTCATCCGATTTTCAATGAAAGGCCGAACTTCAGCCAATCAGGCTTGAGATCAAAAGCGATGCGAATGCCCGGCATGAAGCCGGGTCTTATTGGAGGAAGACCAGGGCGAGCCATGCGTTGCCCGAGCTGCGGAAGTCTCGATACACAGGTGAAGGACTCACGACCGACTGAGGATTCGGCAGTGATCCGGCGCAGGCGCGTGTGTCTGACCTGCAATTTCCGCTTTACGACATTCGAGCGGGTGCAGTTGCGCGAGCTGACTGTAATCAAGCGAAACAGCCGGCGCGTCCCGTTCGACCGCGACAAGCTCATGCGCTCGGTCCAGATCGCACTGCGCAAAAGACCGGTCGATCCCGAGCGCATCGAGCAAATGGTTTCCAAGATCGTTCGCGAGCTGGAAAGCCAGGGAGAAAGCGAAATATCGTCCGAGGCGATCGGCGAGATTGTGATGGAAAATCTTCGCGAGCTTGACGACGTTGCCTATGTCCGCTTTGCGTCGGTTTACCGCAACTTCCGCGAGGCCAAGGATTTTCGTGCCGCCCTCGATGAGCTGTCGGGCGAAGATGACGGGCGTCCTGCAGTAAACGCACGAAAATGAACGAGTCCGTATCCTCAAGTCCGGTCTCTTCCGTGGGCGACGAGCGTTTCATGCGTCTCGCGCTCGCCCTTGGCCGCCGCAACCTGGGGCGCACCTGGCCGAACCCGGCCGTCGGTGCAGTAATCGTCAAGGATGGCACGATCATAGGCCGCGGTTGGACGCAACCGGGCGGGCGGCCGCATGCTGAAATCGAAGCACTGCATCGCGCGCGCAAGACCGCGCAGGGCGCGATAATGTATGTAACGCTCGAACCCTGCTCGCATCATGGCAAGAGTCCGCCCTGCGCCGACGCCATCATCCGCGCCGGAGTGACCCGTGTCGTGTCTGCGATGGTAGATCCAAATCCGGACGTGGCTGGACAAGGGCATGAGCGGCTTCGCGGCAAGGGCGTTGTCGTGGAGATCGGCCTGTGCGCCGACGAAGCGCGGCGAGCACATGCGGGCCATATCACCCGCATGATGCAGGGGCGGCCGTATGTGACCTTGAAGCTTGCAATCTCCGCCGATGGCAAGGCGGGGCTTGCCGGGCGCAAACACGTCGCGATTACGGGCGAAGTCGCACGCGAACGTGTATTCCAGATGCGTGCGTCAAGTGATGCCATTTTGGTCGGGATCGGAACCATCTTGTCTGACGACCCGCAGCTGACGTGCCGCTTGCCCGGAATGTCCGAACGCTCGCCGGTGCGCGTGTTGCTCGATGCCGGACTGCGCGTACCTCTGGCGACGTCAATCGTCGCCACGGTTCGCGAGACCCCGACATGGGTATTCACGTCGCGACAGCCGTCTGCCATCGCCGAGGAAATCCTCCAGCAAAAAGGCTGCAAGGTTTTTCGTGTGGACGATCGTGACGGAAGCCTGGATTTGCCGCAGGTTCTTAAAGTTCTAGCTGAGCAGGGGATCACGCAGCTTATGGTCGAAGGCGGCCCGACAGTTGCCGCCAACTTTGTCAAAGCCGGTCTGGTTGACGAGGCCTACGTGTTGCAAGGCGAGAAGCCCATCGGCGCTGGCGGTATCGATCCCCTTGAAGGACTGCCGCTGGAAACGCTGACAGCTGCATTCACGTCGCGCGGCACCGAAAAGCTCGGCGTCGATACCCTCGAAAGCTTTGTACGGCCTTAGGCTATGTTTACCGGCGTCATCACCGATTTGGGAGAAGTGCGCTCGGTCAAGCCGCGCGCGGGTAACCTGCATCGGATGACGATCCTGTGTGGTTTCAAGCGGGCCGAAATCGTCGAAGGCGCGTCCGTCGCTTGTTCGGGAGTATGCCTGACGGTTGTCGATGCCGGCGAGGAAGGCGGGCGCAGCTGGTTTGCAGTCGATGCTGCAGACGAGACCTTGCGCGTGACTACGGTTGGCCGCTGGCGTGCAGGCACGAGGATCAATCTCGAGCGCCCGCTCCGTTTTGGCGAGGAATTAGGCGGCCACCTCGTTGCCGGCCATGTCGATGGTGTCGCGTCGGTGGTTGCACGCGAGGACATGACGGAGATGGCGCGGTTTGTTCTGCGCGCACCCCAGTATCTGGCCCGTTTCATTGCGATAAAGGGATCCGTCGCCATCGACGGCGTCTCGCTGACGGTCAACACCGTTGAGGGTGATACTTTTTCGGTCCTTGTCATCCCCCATACCCTGCAGGTGACTACATTCGGGAGTCTGCAGAAAAATGACGACGTAAACCTGGAGGTGGATACGATGGCCAGATATGCAGCGCGGCTCATGGAAATGAAGTAGAACCTTGTGAGGGAGGGTGCCGCTAATAGGCCTGCCCGCTGAGGATTGCTGATGGCGAAGAAAAAGCGCACCAAAAGGCCGGCTCGGCTCCACATGCTGATCGTCGAGGCGCGGTTTTACGACGCGATTTCGGATGAGCTGCTGCGCGGGGCGGCACGAGTTCTCGATCAGGCAGGCGCGAGCTATGACCGCGTGAGCGTCCCCGGTGCACTGGAAATTCCGGCGGCAATCGCGATCAGTATGGACGCGGCCGGGCGACGCCGCGAACCATATGACGGGGTCGTGGCCCTCGGTTGCGTGATCCGCGGAGACACATACCACTTCGATATTGTGGCCGCTGAATCCGCGCGGGCGCTCATGGATCTTGCTGTCAAGGAGCGCCTGCCGATCGGCAATGGAATCCTTACCGTCGAAAATGAAGCGCAGGCGCTTGCTCGCGCGCGGCCAGACGAGGGTAACAAGGGCGGCATTGCCGCCCGCACCGCGCTCACAATGGTCGCGCTCAAGCAAACCCTGGTCTGGCGCTGATGGCTGCCGCCACCATTCGCGATGAAGACGCACGCAAGGCCAACAAACGCGGGGCGGCCCGTTTGGCTGCGGTGCAGGCGCTTTATCAGATGGACCTTGCGGGGACCGGTCTGAATGAAATTCTGACAGAATTTGAAAGCCACTGGATAGGGCGCGAGGTCGAGGGTGCGCAATATTTGCCCGCCGAAGCCGGATTTTTTCGCGATATCGTCTCGGGCGTCGTGCGCGAGCAACGCGAGCTCGACCCTCTGATCGACGAAGCCCTGTCTAAAAATTGGCCGCTTAAACGCATTGAGGCCCTGTTGCGGGCTGCATTGCGCGCCGGTGCCTATGAACTCGGGCATCGCCGCGATGTGCCCGCGCGCGTCGTCGTGGCCGAATATGCCGACGTCGCGGCCGCCTTTGTCGGAAGAGATGAGACGGGCATGGTGAATGCGGTTCTCGACCATCTGGCGCGGCGGCTGCGCGCGGCCGAGTTCGGCCGGGCTGCCGGATGAAGCTATGGCATCGCACAATGATATGTCGGGTGAAGACCGGCTGATTGACCGGTTCTTCAAGCCGCTTGCGACGCATCCGGGCGCGCTCGGCCTGTCCGACGACGCCGCTTTTATCACGCCTGCCGCCGGAGTCGACATTGTGCTAACGACCGACGCCATTATTGGCGGCGTACACTTCTTTGCCGAAGATGCCCCGCAGGCGATCGCATGCAAGGCGCTTCGGGTGAATCTTTCTGATCTGGCTGCCAAAGGCGCACGTCCGCTCGGATTTCTGCTGTCGCTGGCTCTGCCGAAGACAGTCGGTGAGGAGTGGCTTGCCGGATTTGCCGAAGGGCTACGCGGTGACTCTATTCTCTACGAATGTCCGCTGTTCGGTGGCGACACCGACCGCACACCGGGCCCGGTCACGATCTCGGTGGCTTTGTTTGGGACCTTGCCCGAAGGAACGATGGTCAGACGTGCGGGCGCCGCGGCAGGCGACCGGATCTATGTTACGGGGACAATCGGTGACGCGGCATTGGGTCTGCGGCTGCGTGGCCCCGACGCTGCAAAGTGGATGCTGAGCGAGCCGCAACGGCGGCATCTGGTATCGCGTTATCTGCTGCCGCAGCCGCGCAACGCGCTTGCGGAGGTCGTCCGCACCCACGCCACGGCCGCGATGGATATCTCCGATGGTCTCGCCGGCGATATTGCCAAGCTTTGCCGCGTGTCGGGGGTCGGGGCGGCAATTGAGGTCGCAAAAATTCCGCTGTCGGAAGCGGCGCGGGCCGCCATTGCTGCAGACGACTCAATGCTCAAGGCGGCGCTAACGGGCGGCGACGACTATGAGATTGTCTGCACCGTAGCGAATTCCAAGACGACGGCTTTTCGCGATGCCGCAAAAGCCTGCGGCGTGCCGGTTACGGAAATCGGCTCGATCATGCCTGGCACCGTCCCCCGATTTGAAACGGGGGGCGGCAAGGCCCTTGTATTCGAACAGACTTCCTTCAGCCATTTCTGAAAAGCCGCGATGCATTTTGCGGACGGGACGAATGCGAAACCCACGGCTATAATGCGGATGCAAAGAACGAGAATTCACAATGCATGACGTAACCGCGAAGCAGGCCGCCGTGATGCCGGTCGGCCGTCACCCGAATTTCCAGAAGCACCACAAGCACTTTCCGACGTCGGCCTGGCTGCGCCGCCGCGCACCGCACAATGTGCCGCTGTTTGCGTATGAATATGGCGACACGGGCGCAGGCAACGATATCGGCATCGCGCATAACTGGTCCGCGTTCGATGCGATCGAAATCGTACCGCGCTACGGCGTCATGCCCACACTTCCGCCGGTCGATGTAAAGCTCTTTGGCCGCAGTTACGCGGCGCCAATCGGCATCGCCCCGATGGGCGGACCATCACTCGTGTGGCCCGGAGCTGATCTTCTCATGGCGAAAGCCGCGCAACGCGCCCGCGTTCCGTACACGCTTAGCGTCGCCGGCGGCGCAACGATCGAGCAGGCAGCGGAGGCCGCGCCGGATGTATTCTGGCTGCAGCTCTACCGGTTCTGGCACGACGACCACAAGATCGGTTTCGATCTTGTGCGGCGCGCGCAAGCCGTCGAGGCCAAGGTGCTGACGCTGACGCTGGACGTTCCCGTGCGTACGACGCGTTCGCGTGAGACCTATGCCGGGCTTGCGCATGAATTCCGACCCAGTGCGCGCATGATCTACGAGATGCTGGTGCGTCCGCGCTGGTTGCTCGCGCTTCTGCGCAACGGCTATCCGCGCTTTGCAACCATAAGCGACTATGCGCGTCCGGGCGCCGGCACAAACGAAATCATCGCCTATGCACGCGCCCGCATGGGCGGAGCGTTTTCGTGGGATGAGGTCAAGCGCTACCGTGACGCCTGGAAGGGGCCGATGACTGTGAAAGGCGTTTTGCACCCGGCGGATGCCGAAAAGGCGGTATCGCTCGGCATTGATGGCGTCTGGGTTTCGAACCATGGCGGCCGGCAGATCGAGGCGCTGACGCCCTCGATTGATGTGCTGCCGGCGATCGCCGCGGCGGTTGGAAAAAAGGCAACGATTATTCTCGATAGCGGTGTGCGCAGCGGCCAGGATGTGATGCGGGCCCTTGCGCTTGGTGCCGATGCGGCATTTGCCGGCAAATCATTCCTGTGGGCGGTCGGCGCGTTGGGCGACGAAGGTCCCGATTATCTGATCGACCTTTACATCGACGAGTTGAGGGCCTCGCTCGGCCAGATTGGCGCACGGACCGTTGCCGAGGCGACGGCGGCAACCATCCGGCACCCGGGCGCCTTCGATTTCGGAGCAAAGCCCAAGACACCCAAGACAAGCCGGGCGCCCCGCAAAGAATAGGCGCGTATTCCTGTGCGGATGACGTCCCCGCGCCTTGGATCAGCAGGCAGAATGGCCTGTTCAATAAAAATCATCCCTGCTCTGCACCGCGCGGAGTAGCGATTCACGCTTGCGACCGATAAAAGGGACGGCTTTTGCCGGGAGCCCAGAATGTCGGCGGTCGCCGAGCCGATCCATCACGCTGTCCCAGACGATCAGCTCGCGAAACGCAACGCCATTGTGCTGGCGGTCGCACAGGCGCTTGCCGGCGGAAACAACACCGTGATCGTGAGTACAGCGAGCATTGTCGGCGCGGTGTTTGCGCCCGACAAAGGGCTCGCAACGCTGCCGGTCACCGCGATGGTGTTCGGCATGTGGTTGGGCACGTTGCCGCTCGGCGTCCTCGCCCGCAAATTCGGCCGGCGCTTTGCGCTTCAATGCGGCTCGGCCTTCGGCATTCTTTCAGGCCTGATCTCCTATTCCGCCGTGATGGACGCCAATTTCTGGCTGCTCCTGGTCGGGACATTCTGCGGCGGACTCTATGCCGCTGCACATCAATCCTACCGCTTCGCCGCCGCCGATACGGCGAGCGATGCTTACCGGCCGAAAGTGGTGTCCTGGGTGCTCGCCGGCGGTGTCTTTGCCGCCGTGATCGGGCCGCAGCTTGTAATCTTCACGAAGGATCTGCTGTCGCCACACCTTTTTGCCGCCAGTTATCTTGGACAATCAGCATGCGCCGTCGCTGCGGCATTCGTTCTGCAATTTGTCAAGGTGCCGCCGCTCGCACCGGCACGTCATGGCAGCGTGCGACCGCTTCTCCAAATCGCCGGCAATTCACGTTTTGTCGTCGCTGTCGCGTGCGGCATGGCCAGTTACGGCATGATGAACATGGTGATGACGTCGGCGCCTCTTGCCATGGTCGCCTGCGGTCATTCGGTGACCGACGCAGCGCTCGGCATTCAGTGGCACGTCCTTGCAATGTACTCACCGAGTTTCATCACCGGCGCGCTGATCGCCCGTTTCGGGGTCGAACGGATTACCGGCCTCGGCCTGCTGCTGATCGGGGTGACGGCCATTGTTGCCATTTCGGGGGTCAGCGTCGCGCATTTCTGGAGTGCTTTGGTGTTGCTTGGCGCCGGATGGAACCTTGCCTTCATCGGTGCCACCACCATGGTCACCCAGTGCCATCGGCCGCATGAGCGGAACAAGGTACAGGCATTCAATGATTTCCTGATCTTCGGCAGCATGGCGCTCAGTTCATTCTCATCCGGCCAGCTGCTGGAAAGGTTCGGCTGGTCGACCATCAATGAAGTCATCTTTCCGACGGTCTTCGTGGCCGGCGCACTGCTCGCCTGGCTGACCCAGCGCCCGCGACCGGTCGACGCGTAAGACCGGAACCACGGCGCCTGAACAGGGGCGGCAAAATCCGCGTTGCACTGGCCACAAGTTTTTGGCTATATCCGCGCGCTTACCGGTCGGGGTGAAGCGCCCTTAACAAGCGGCCATCCTCGACGCTCCTGGCGCCGGCGGGAGCGTTCGTCCCGCCAGCACCATTCAAAATCGAGGAAATGGGCCACCATGACGACTCTGTGGTTGATCGTCGGCTGTGGGCTGCTCGCGATCGTTTACGGGATCTGGGCGATCCAATCGGTTCTGAGCGCCGACTCCGGCAGCAAACGAATGCAGGAAATTTCGGATGCCGTGCGCGAGGGCGCGCAGGCCTATCTCAAGCGCCAATACACCACTATCGCCATTGCCGGGGTGGTCATATTTGTCATCATCGGCTTCACGCTCGGCTGGCTTGTCGCGATCGGCTTTGCGATCGGCGCAATCCTTTCGGGGGCGACAGGCTTTATCGGCATGAACGTCTCGGTTCGCGCCAATGTGCGGGTCGCACAGGCGGCAACCAGGTCGCTCGCGGGCGGACTCGAGCTCGCTTTCAAATCGGGCGCCATCACGGGGATGCTGGTGGCAGGTCTCGCTCTGCTGGGCGTTACCCTCTACTTCGGGTTCCTGACCGGGACCATGCACAAGGCCCCGAATGACCGCACGGTCGTCGACGCGCTCGTGGCGCTCGGGTTCGGCGCGTCGTTGATCTCGATCTTCGCGCGTCTCGGCGGCGGTATCTTCACCAAAGGCGCCGACGTCGGCGGCGATCTGGTCGGCAAGGTCGAAGCCGGTATCCCCGAAGACGATCCGCGTAATCCGGCCACCATCGCCGACAACGTCGGCGACAACGTCGGCGATTGTGCGGGCATGGCTGCCGATCTGTTCGAAACCTATGCGGTGACGACGGTTGCCACCATGGTGCTGGCCTCGATCTTTTTTGCCGGCACGCCTCTGCTGACGAGCATGATGACGTATCCGCTCGCCATCGGCGGCGCCTGCATCATCACGTCGATCATTGGCACCTTCTTCGTTCGGCTCGGCCGCAACCGCTCGATCATGGGTGCGCTATACAAGGGTTTCATCGCCTCGGCGATTCTGTCGCTGGTGGCGATCTGGTTTGTTACCGACCGTGTCATCGGGTTTGGGCCTCTTGCTGGCGTGAACTTCTCTGGTAAAGCACTCTACGTCTGCGCCATCGTCGGGTTGGTGGTGACAGGCCTGATCATCTGGATCACCGAATACTACACCGGCACCAATTTCCGTCCGGTGCGTGCCATTGCGGCGGCGTCGGTGACTGGCCACGGCACGAACATCATTCAGGGGCTGGCCGTTTCGCTCGAGGCCACTGCGCTTCCGGCCCTTGTGATCATTGCGGGCATCCTGGTTGCCTTCGCGCAAGCGGGATTGTTCGGTATCGCGATTGCGGTGACCTCGATGCTTGCTCTTGCGGGCATGGTCGTTGCGCTCGACGCGTTCGGACCCGTCACCGACAATGCCGGCGGCATTGCCGAAATGGCAGGCTTGCCGAAGAACGTCCGCAAATCGACCGATGCGCTCGACGCAGTCGGCAATACGACGAAGGCAATCACCAAAGGTTACGCGATCGGTTCGGCCGGTCTCGGCGCGCTGGTGCTGTTCGCGGCCTATAATCAGGACCTGCAGTTCTTTACCAAGACCGCGGCTCAGCACCCGTACTTCCAGGGAATTCAGCTCGATTTCTCGCTGAGCAACCCGTACGTCGTGGTCGGTCTGCTGTTCGGTGGCCTGCTGCCTTATCTCTTTGGTGCGCTCGGCATGACGGCGGTTGGCCGTGCGGCCGGTGCGATCGTGGAAGAGGTACGGCGCCAGTTCCGACAGAAGCCCGGAATCATGAAGGGCAAGGACAAGCCGGACTATGGCCGCGCTGTCGACATGCTGACAAAGGCCGCGATCAAGGAAATGATCGTGCCCTCACTGCTTCCGGTGCTGTCTCCGATTGTCTGCTACTTCGCGATCTACTTCATCGCGGGCGGCGGACCAACCGGCAAATCGGCGGCATTCTCTGCAGTTGGCGCCATGCTGCTTGGCGTTATCGTCACCGGCTTGTTCGTCGCCATTTCGATGACCTCAGGCGGCGGCGCATGGGATAACGCCAAGAAGTACATCGAGGACGGCCATTACGGCGGCAAGGGCTCTGATGCACACAAGGCGGCCGTGACCGGCGACACGGTCGGCGACCCTTACAAGGACACAGCGGGTCCTGCCGTCAACCCGATGATCAAGATCACCAATATCGTCGCGCTGTTGCTGCTGGCCGTGCTCGCGCACTGAGCGCGCGACTTTGAAACGCGAAGGGCCCGCGTGACCGGCGGGCCCTTTTGCATATTGCTTGGGATTAGATTGGGGTTAGATATGCAACCCGACGTTCTTGAAGATATTGCGCAGATAGCTCAACTCCTGGCCCCCAGTCGGCGTGGTTTGCGACATGAAGTCGAATATCTTGCCATCCTTGAGACCGTAGTTGGCGAGCCGCCTGACCCGCCGGTCCTTATCGAAATAGACAGCAATCACGCGCTGGTCGATGACTTCGTGCGGAAGGAACGCGGCCGAACGCTGCGCCTTCTGCGAGATGTAGTAGAAAGCGTCGCCGTTAACGGTCGCGACAGTCGATGGCGTGCCAAGGACGATCAGAACCTGTTCCTGGGTCGTGCCGACGGGAATCTGCTCTAGCGCACCCTCGGGCAGCACATAACCGCGCTGCAGCGTTTCAGTTGTGCTGCCGCAGGCGGAAAGGGCGAGCGCGCCGGCGACCGCCACGGCAAGGCTGAGGGCATTGATCCTGAGACGCACGATTTTCGACCCCCGGAATACCACGGCTTCAATTCGGCCTTGCAACGGATGGGGCGTTTACGTTACGCGGCGAACCGCGACCAGCCCCGTACAGACCCGATGATCTTTCCCCTGATCCGCCGCAGCACTCGGCAAACCACCATTTCCAGCCTGTATGGCACGATCGTGGCGCAGGCACGATTGCCTTGTTTTTATCGCGAATACGAGGTTCCGGACACGGTAAACGGGCGTTTTGAGCTTGTGGTCATGCACCTTGCTCTGGTTCTCAACCGTCTGGAGGATGGGGCGGCCGGACGGGAACTGGGGCAAGCCCTCTTTGACCACTTCTGCAGCGACATGGACCATAATTTGCGAGAGATGGGTATTGGCGACCTTTCGGTCCCCAAACAGATGCGGCGTGTCGGAGAGGCCTTCTACGGGCGGGCCCGGGCCTATCAGGATGGCCTGAGGGACCCAGCGGGTCCACTGCTGGCCCCGGCCATTCGCCGGAATATATACGAGACGGGAGACGCCGATCGGCCGCCCGCCGACCGCCTCGCAGCGTATATGCGGGAGGCGGCGCGGATCCTTGCAACGCAGGCATTGGCCGATCTCCTTGCGGGCCGTGTTATCCTGCCCAATCCAGCGGATGCGGTTTTTGTTGAAGGCCAGGCTTCGCCGGCAGAAGGCTGAAAAGCATGGAAAAAGTCCAATATCCGTGGAGTGTGCCCGTTGCGGTCGAGGATATTCCCGAGACTGGGCTTCATGTGGAGGTGGAACCGGCCGCGGAAATCCGGTCCGAACTCGCCAGGCTTGCCGGTCTACGTGAATTACCGCGCCTGTCCGGCACGTTCGATTTGACCCGGCGGGGCTCCGGTGTCCGGCTTGTCGGCGATGTGAATGCCCGGGTCGGCCAGACTTGCGTCGTGACGCTCGATCCCATCGAAAACGACGTGAATGAACATATCGATCTCGTGTTTGTGCCTGTTTCCGACGCGGCGGGTGCTGCCGGCAGCAGCTCCGGCGACGAAGAACCGCCCGAGCGTCTGGTCGATGGGCGGCTCGATCTGGGCGCTGTCGCTACGGAATTTCTGCTGCTCGGTATCGATCCCTATCCTCGCAAGGCAGGAGCAAAATTCGCTGCTGTGGCGCCACGGGATGCAAGCGCCAAGCCTTTTGCGGCCCTCGAGGCTCTGAAGAAACGAATGAGCGGCGGATAGCGCACGAACAGGCCGGGGGGATGGGCGCTTTGGACAATCATCTTGTGTGCCACGGCCGACCGGCTATGGTCGCGGTCGTGCGTCGATTCAAAATGACCGCGTTCCCGGAACGCCAGTCAGCGCCGCCACGGGCGAACCATGCCGGGTAAGGTTAGAATCGCACTTGATGCCATGGGCGGCGACCATGGCGCGGCGGTGATCCTGCCCGGCGCCGACATTTCGCTCAGCCGTCATCCGGATATTCAATACATTCTGTTCGGCAACAGCGCTGCAGTAGAACCCGTGCTTGCCGGCCTGCCTCGCCTCAGGAACAGTTCGACCCTGGTCCATACCGAAGTTTCCATTCGCATGGATGACAAGCCGAGCCAGGCCTTGCGCTATGGCCGGTGGAAATCGTCGATGTGGCTGGCGATCGATGCGGTGAAAAAGGGCGACGCAGACGTCGCGGTTTCGGCGGGTAATACCGGCGCGCTGATGGCGATGGCGCGCTTCAATCTCAAAATGATTGAAGGCATCGAGCGGCCGGCGATTGCTGCGCTCTGGCCGACGCTCAAGGGAGAATCCGTCGTTCTCGATGTCGGCGCATCGATCGGCGCCGATGAGACGCATCTGGTCAATCTGGCGGCGATGGGCAGTGCCATGGCGCGTGTACTGTTCGATATTGAACGCCCGACGGTCGGCCTTTTGAATATCGGCGTTGAGGAAGTCAAAGGACTGGAGCAGGTGCGCGAAGCGGGAAAGATACTGCGCGAAGGGCATTTTCCGCTGTTCGACTATCACGGTTTTGTTGAAGGCGACGACATTGGAAAAGGCGTCGTCGACGTTGTGGTCACAGAAGGCTTTGCGGGAAACATCGCCTTGAAGACGGCTGAAGGCACGGCGCATCAGCTTGCATCCTATTTGCGCGCCGCGATGAATCGTACCTGGTCGGCGCGGCTCGGATATCTTCTCGCACGGCAAGCCTTCCGCACGCTGCGCGAGAAGATGGATCCGCGCAAATCCAATGGCGGTGTCTTTCTCGGCCTAAGGGGCGTGGTCATCAAGAGCCATGGCGGTGCCGACGCCGAAGGAACGGCGTCCGCCATCGACATGGGCTACGACATGGTGCGTTACGAACTGCTCGCCAAGATCGCACAATCGATGGCGCGCGGTGCACAGGCGGAAACAGCGGCGCGGCTCGCGGGCGGAGCGGGCTCGTGACGATATTGCGCTCGGTCGTTCTCGGTTGCGGAAGCCATTTGCCCGCGCGCATCGTCAGTAATGACGAGCTTGCGCGTACGGTTGATACGACCGACGAATGGATCGTTCAGCGAACCGGAATCCGCGAGCGTCACGTCGCTGCGGCGGGCGAACTGACGTCGGATCTCGCCCTGCATGCAGCGTGTGCCGCGCTGGCAAATGCCCATGTCGATGCGGCTTCGATCGATCTTGTCGTTTTGGCGACATCGACGCCGGACCAGACATTTCCGGCCACCGCGGTGTCAGTTCAGGCGGGACTGGGGATTACACGCGGCGCCGCGTTCGATCTCCAGGCGGTGTGTTCAGGATTTGTCTATGCCCTGCAAGTGACCGACGCGCTCCTGCGTAGCGGCGCTTACAAACGAGCGCTTGTAATCGGCGCCGAGACGTTCTCGCGCATCCTCGACTGGAATGATCGGACGACCTGCGTGCTTTTCGGCGATGGTGCGGGAGCCGTTGTTCTCGAGGCCCAGCCGCAACCGGGGACACGCGAGGACCGCGGTCTGCTCACCACCCATCTGAGGTCGGACGGCCGCCACAGAGCCAAGCTCTATGTGGACGGCGGGCCGTCTTCAACACAAACGGTGGGACATCTGCGCATGGAAGGCCGCGAGGTTTTCAAGCATGCAGTTGCGATGATCACCGACGTGATCGAGGACGCCTTCAAAGCCACGGGCTATTCGGCGGCCGACATTGACTGGTTTGTCCCGCACCAGGCCAACAAGCGCATTATCGATGGGTCCGCCCACAAGCTCGGGATTGCCCCTGAAAAGGTCGTGGTGACCGTTGACCGGCATGGCAACACCTCCGCGGCGTCGATCCCCCTGGCGCTGGCCGATGCGGTCGCCGACCGGCGTATCAAGCGGGGGAACCTCATTCTCCTCGAGGCGATGGGCGGGGGGTTCACCTGGGGATCCGCACTTCTGCGATGGTAAAGCCATCCGGGCCCCCGCATTCCCGGGGCTCTTCACAAATCTTAACGGCCCCGTTGACCCCTACCGTTCATCCTAATATCGTCGATAATTCAGCGGGATACCTTCGCCGGGGGCAGGGTAGGCGATGACCGGGAAAACTGTGACGCGGGCCGACTTGTGCGAGGCGGTCTATCAAAAAGTCGGTCTTTCTCGCACGGAATCGGCGGCTTTGGTGGAGTTGGTGCTCAAGGAGATCACCGACTGCCTGGAGCGTGGCGAAACCGTGAAGCTGTCCTCTTTTGGCTCTTTTGTTGTGCGTAAAAAGGGCCAACGTATTGGGCGCAACCCGAAAACCGGCAAAGAGGTGCCAATCTCGCCGCGACGCGTTATGGTCTTCAAGCCGTCAGCGATTCTCAAACAGCGCATCAATAACGGAAGCGCTGAGCCGGGCCCAACCGATTAGTCGGTCGCGTATCCGCGTTAGACCCTAACCCAAGGAGTGAGGCCGCTTTGGACACCAAGGCGCCAGACGCATTTCGCACCATTAGTGAGGTGGCTGAAGACCTCGATTTGCCGCAGCATGTGCTGCGCTTTTGGGAAAGCCGCTTTCACGAGATCAAACCGATGAAACGCGGTGGTGGTCGCCGTTACTACCGGCCGGACGACATCGACCTGCTGCGTGGAATTCGTCATCTGCTGTACGGTGAGGGCTACACGATCCGCGGCGTGCAGCGAATTCTGCGTGAGCAGGGTTCAAGATTCGTGCAGGCGGTATGGCAGGAAGGCGCGCCGCAGCCCCCACACGGCGTCGTCGAGGGTGAAGCCTTCGTCGAAGAAGTGGAAGTCGAAGTTGAAGAAACGGAGATTGAGGAAACCGTCCTGGCTGACGAAGGCCGCGGATTGCGCGGGCGGCTATCGTCGCTGATCGGTCGCGACCTGGGTGAGAGGCAGGATGACGCTGCCGCGCGCTCTGACCCGCCCCTTACCAGCGCACCAATGCCGCGCGTCGACGCCGTCGACCGCGCCATGCACGGTGCCGATGCATCAGACCCGACGGGCGCGTCTGTCGACACGGGCCCTGTCGGCCCACGAAAACCGTCGCCGCCATCAGCGGCGGGAGGCCTCGCGGGCGAGGACTTGCGAAAGCTTCGGGCGGTGCTGCACGACCTCACCGAGTGCCGCAAGCTTATCGATGCGGTGGTGACGAGGCCGCATTAGCCACCACAATCCGCTGACTTGACAGGCATGGTGCGCGACCAATGGCTGGCCGTCGTCAAGCCGTCGCGCAATTGGCGCGAAGCGCTCATCGTCTGCTAGGAATGGGATGGTTTCATCGATCCGGGTTGCATGGCCATGGTTGCGTCGGATTCACTTCTTGTCGAAAGAAATGCGGACGGGATTGTCGTCCTGAGGATCAATCGGCCGCAGGTGCGTAACGCGCTCAATCTGGACGTGCGTACGCGCCTTGCCGACGAGGTCGCGCGCAGCGGCGCCGACGCCGCCGTCCGCTGTGTCGTTATTACCGGCTCGGACGCTGCGTTTGCCGCCGGTGCCGATATTGGCGAAATGGCCGAGGCCGGACCGGTCGAGGTTATGGCGCGCAATGTGCAGAAATACTGGCGGACTCTCATGGACTGTCCCAAGCCGCTCATCGCGGCGGTCGAAGGCTATGCGTTGGGCGGCGGGCTCGAATTGGCCCTTTGCGCCGACATCATTGTCGCCGGCGAAAGTGCAAAGCTTGGCTTGCCCGAAGTGAAGGTCGGCATCCTTCCGGGCGGCGGCGGGACGCAGAAGCTGGCGCGGCTGGTCGGGCGCCATCGCGCAATGTTGCTGACCATGACAGGACGGATGTTCGGCGCGGCAGAGGCATTGACCATGGGCGTCGTCAGTGAAGTGGCTCCGCCGGGTCAGGCGCTCCCGCGGGCGCTCGAAATCGCGCGTGATATTGCGGCCATGCCGGCGATCTCGATCCTGCAGATCAAGGAGATCATCAATGCCGGGCTCAATGCGCCGCTCGATACCGCGCTGATGCTCGAGCGCAAGGCCTTCCAGCTGCAGTTTGCGACGCGCGACCAGAAGGAAGGCATGCGCGCCTTCATGGAAAAGCGAAAACCGAAATTCGAGGGGCACTGAGACGTGGCGGTGAACCTGGCTCGGCCCGATCTCGTCGCCGCCGTCTTCGGCGCC
>DATEKG010000189.1:0-12792 GCA_035277565.1 Pseudolabrys sp. | reverse complement strand
GAGCCGATCAATTTGTTGCAGCAGTTCTTCCTCAACCGGTTGCCCGACAAGGGCGTCGGTTCCGGCCAGAAGAAACGGCCTGGAGTTTGTGCCCGTCAGGGCAATCCGGAGCGAGGAGATGACCGAATTCCTTGCGGCGAGGGCGACCGCCACGCCTGCCAATGGAAAGTCGATGGCCGCCCGGATGCGTATTTTTCCATAGGCTGATGGAGGCTGGTTCGCCGGCACATGCACCGCGGTGATGAGTTCGCCCTCCGAAAGAGTAAGATGAGCCTTGCCGTCTTCAACGTACAGGTCGGCGAGCGGAATTTGCCGGCGGGCTTGCGGACCGGCAATTTCAATCTTGGCACCTAAAACCAGAAGAGCAGGGGCCAGGTCCCCCGTAAAGGCGGCGTGACAGCGATGCCCTTGAGGCGCCACGTGGCAGATATCACCGCGGCTCTTGAGGCAATACCCGTTTGCGTTTCGCCACCACTCACTCTGATTGTAATAGATGCATCGAGTATCGAGGCACAGATTGCCGCCGACTGTCGCCATTGCACGGTGAGCCGGTCCGGCGATTGCCCCGGCGGCTTGTGCAAGCGCCCGACAGTTGGCGGCGATAAATTCGTTGCGCGCGATCGCAGCAATGCTGACGCCGGCGCCGAATGTCATGCCATCTTCACGGATCTCCATCGCTCGCAGTTCGTCGATGCCTGAAAGATCAATCAACGTTTTCGCATTGCCGATGCCCCGCCGCATATTCACCAGGAGATCGGTTCCTCCTGCGATATAGCGGGCATCTGGGTAACCTGCCCGCGCGGCGACCGCTGCCTCGACCGTCGAAGGCTGCAAAAGGTGAAAATCGCAAAATGGCGCGGTCATGACGCGGCCTTCATGGCACGGGCAATCCTGGCTTGCCGCTGGCGCTGGATAAGGGCATCCATGATCCGGTCGGGAGTGACGGGCAATTCATTGATGTCCAGACCAATTGCATTGCCGATCGCATTGACCAGGGCGGGCGCAAATCCCGCCAATGCGCCCTCGCTCGCCTCCTTGGCCCCGAGCGGTCCGAGGGGATCGTGGCTCTCGACGACATAGGTTTCAATAGGCGGTGAATCCAGAATCGTCGGCACGCGGTATTCGAGCAGGCTCGCATGTGCCGGCAAACCATCCAGATAGTGCGTCTCTTCGCACATGGCCTGTCCCATGCCCATCCATACCGATCCCTGAATTTGGCCTTCCACCGCGAGCGGATTGATCGCGTGACCGCAGTCCAGCGCCGCCCAGACTTTATCAACCGTTATCCGGCCAGTTGATTCATCGACGCTTACTTCGACGACCTGAGCGGCATAGCTGAATCCCATGGTGGAGCCCACCGCTCCGCCGCGGTGCTTCCCGCCCTGTGCTTCGGGTGGACAGGTGAAAGATCCCTTCACGCTGATCGCGCCTTCGTCGCTCAAGGCCGCGGCAACGACGTCGGCGAAAGGCAGGCTGGACTGATCGCCGCTGCCGACGCGGAACACTTCGTCCGTGCATTGAACGTCTTCGGGGCGTGCTTCCAGTTTGCGCGCCGCCGCCGTGACAAGGATCGACTTCAACTTTCTGGCGGCATCGATTGCAGCGTTGCCGACCATGAAGGTGATGCGGGAAGAATATGCGCCGTTGTCTTTTGGCGTGACGGCACTGTCTGCGGCGACGACACGCACACGATCGAGCGAGATATCCATGGTTTCGGCCACAACGATTGCAACCATGGTGGAAGAACCCTGGCCGATATCTGCGGCACCCGTTAATGCTGTCACGCTGCCGTCAAAATCGAGTTTCAGATTCACGACCGCGTGTGGCTCGCCGGTGGTGAAGTGGACAGGTTTTGCCGCGCCACTGACGTAGTGGGAACAGGCCATGCCGAGCCCTTTGCCGCGCGGCATCCGGCCGATGCGTTCACGCCAGCGGCTCGCTTGCTCGACTTTGCCGATGCATTCCGCCAGGCCGTAGCTGTTCACCATCAGGTCATTGATGGTGCGGGTCGGCGCCCGTAAAAGGTTGGCGCGACGCACGTCGACAGGGTCAAGTCCGAGGTCGCGTGCCATCCGGTCAATCAGGCATTCGAAGGCGTGACGGGTGTCGACGGAGCCATGTCCGCGCATCGCACCGCATGGCGGAAGATTTGCGTAGACACGGTAGCCATCGAACTTGACTGCGGGAATATCGTAGAGGCCGTGCAGCAGCGCGCCGGCATACAGGATGGTAACGATGCCGTAGCCGGCGTAGGCACCCCCTCGCTGAATGACTTCGCACTCGCACGCGGTCAGACGTCCATCTTTCTTCATTCCGAGTTTCAGACGGATATCCGTCTGCGGACGGGCTCGATGGGTGATGAAGGTTTCCTCACGGGTGAGTAGCATCACTACTTTGCCGGCGCTGGCGCGAGCGAGAAGCGCAGTGATGATTTCGAAATTCAGCGTTTCAACGCGGGCGCCGAATCCACCGCCGATGAATGGCTTGATCACGCGGATACGCGAGGAATCCATTTCAAGGCATCGGGCCAGCATGAGATGCAAGTAATAGCCGACTTGCGACACGGTCTGGACCGTAAGGCGTCCGCTCAGCGGATCAAATTCGGAGAAACTAGCGTGAGGCTCGATCTGAGCGTGGTTTATCTCGGCGCAACTGAACGTCTCCTCGCGAACCAGATCAGCTTCGGCAAAGCCTCTGGTCACCTCACCGAACTGGTGATGGATTTCGCGTTCGATGTTGCCGGGTTTGTTGTCATGGAGAAGAACGGCGCCAGGCGCACGAGCCGCCTCTGACGTGTAGTAGGCGGGATATTTCTCCAGCTCCAGTTCAATGCAGGCAATGGCGCGTTCAGCCGTTTCCGCGTCGACCGCCGCCACAGCCGCGATCGGCTCGCCACGATAGCGGATACGGTCGCGGGCCAGTGGGTATTCATTCATTGCGATCGGCAGAACGCCGTAGGTGTGCGGGCAATCATCGCCGGTGACGACCGCAATGACGCCCGGAAGGGCGCGCGCTTTCGACGTGTCCAGTTTACGAATTCTGCCGTGACTTAGCGGACTTCGTAAGATGCGCCCTACCAGGGCGCCGTCATGATCCAGATCGGCGGTATATCGGGCACGCCCGGTAACTTTATCGATCCCGTCAATTAAAGGCGTACCGTGGCGTGCAGATTGCTGATCGACACGTGGATTGGCAGTCATAAAGCTGCACCCGCGGCTTCTTTGACGGACTCGATGATCTTTACGTAGCCCGTGCAGCGGCAGAGATTCCCCGACAATGCGGTGCGTATTTCGGTCTCGGTTGGTCTCGGATTGCGTCGCAGGAGCGCTTCAGCCGCCATAATCATCCCCGGCGTACAGAAACCGCATTGGGTGCCGAGTCTCTCGTGAAAGGCCTTCTGCAGGCGGTTCAGGCGCCCCTGCGTCGCCAGGGATTCAATAGTTTCCACGCTGCGCCCTTCGCAGCGCGCCGCCAGCGTGATGCAGGAAGGCACAGCCTCGCCGTCGATCAAGACCGTGCACGCTCCACATTCTCCGCCGTCGCAGCCGACCTTGGTACCGCTGAGGCGAGCGACGTCGCGCAGATAGTCAACCAGCAGCGTATCGTCGGATACGGCGTCTTCGCGCCAGCGTCCATTAACCTGCAATCTCAGCAGCCGCTTCTTTGGCTGTTGGCGAGGTGCATGCATGGGAGTGCTCCTGAAAAAGATTGCGCTACGCGGGCGCATCGCTCCATGACAAAAGTCAAGAATGCCGCGTCGTTTCCCGGCCGTGCGATTGATTTGACCTGACCAAAGTCAAGGCCATGGCCGCAATTGATCAGTAGCTTTCCGCAATCAAGATTTATGGGCGATCCGGATGACGGCGCTTCGCGACTACAATGCCGCGGTCGATTTTGTGGATCGGAATGTTGCTGAGGGTCGAGGCGAGAAAGCCGCCTTTGTCGATCCTTCTCGCAATCTGAGCTACGCGGAATTGCGTGACGCAGCAGCGCGCATCGGTCCAATGCTGGCCCGCATGGGCATCGAACCGGAAAATCGAATCGCTCTCGTGCTGCTCGATACGGTTGACTTTCCCATTCTATTCTGGGGCGCCATTCGGGCCGGCATAATTCCGGTTCTCGTCAACACGCGGCTGACCGCCGATCAGTATCGCTATCTTTTCGAGGATTCGCGGGCCAAGGCGGTCTTTGTTTCGACAGCGCTGCTGCCGATCGTGCAGGAGGCGGCGAAAGATCTGCCAAATCTGAGGGGGATCGTCGTTGTCGGCGGAGGCCCTACGTCGGTGCCGCGACTGGACATGCTTTTGGCAGCCGAGAATGAGGGCTCGGCGCCCGCAAGAACCGCCGGCGATGAGGTCGCGTACTGGCTGTATTCGTCCGGGACGACCGGAATGCCGAAAGGCGTCATGCATGTTCATTCCAGCCCCAAGATAATGGCGCAAAACGCCGGCCAGCGGCGGATCGGTTACCGCGAGGACGACGTCGTTTTCTCCGCCGCCAAGCTGTTTTTTTCCTACGGTCTCGGCAACGCCATGTTCTGCCCGATGTGGATGGGGGCGACCTCGGTTTTTTATCCGGAGCGGCCCACTCCGCAAACCGTATTCGAAGTATTGCGCGGATATCAGCCCACGATGTTTTTTGCGGTACCGACGCTCTATGCGGCCATTCTTGCCGACCCCGAATGCAAGCCCGAACACCTGTCCGGCCGGCTGCGGCTTTGCTTCTCGGCCGGCGAGCCACTGCCCCCGAATGTCGGCATCGCCTGGAAGCAGCGATTCGGCCTCGACATCGTAAATGGCGTCGGCTCGACGGAGATGGGGCATCTCTTCCTGACCAACCTGCCGGATGCCGTGGAGTACGGCACATCCGGTGTGGCGGTCGATGGATACGAACTTCGGCTTGTCGACGAGAATTTACAAGACGTTGCGGATGACGAAATGGGCGAACTGCTGGTGCGCGGCGAATCATCCGCGGCCGGCTACTGGAATCAGAGGGAAAAAACACGACGTACGTTTTTGGGCGAATGGACCCGCACCGGTGACAAATACACGCGTCGCCGCGACGGGAGGTACACCTACTGCGGCCGCACAGACGACATGTTCAAGGTCAGCGGCATCTGGGTGTCGCCGTTCGAAGTCGAAGATGCCTTGATCAGTCATTCAAAGGTGCTTGAGGCTGCGGTTGTACCTTCCGAGGACGAGAACGGCCTGATCAAGCCGAAGGCATTCGTCGTGCTTGCGAATGCTGCCGACAACGACGGCAGTCGGGCCTTGTATGAAGAGCTGAAGGTGCACGTCAAGCGCGCTATCGGGCCCTGGAAGTATCCGCGCTGGATAGAATTTGTCGATGGATTGCCGAAAACGGCGACCGGAAAGATCCAGCGCTTCATGCTTCGTGACAAGGCAACTCCGTCAAATGGCGGGGGCCGATGAGACCGTCACTTGCTCATTTGGCGTGGCCTTTTTTCGACGAGGCGCACAGAAAATTCTGTGTCGATCTTGCAGGCTGGGCAAATCAGGAAGTTGGCAAACATATTGACCATGATGATGTCGACGGTTCCTGTAGATCGCTCGTTCGCGCCATGGGCAACGCAGGTTGGCTGAAGGCGGTTGTTCCGGCGGCGTATGGCGGGCTTTCGGAGAAGCTCGATGTGCGGACGTTGTGCGGGGCGCGAGAGATACTCTCCTGGCATGACAGCCTGGCCGATTTTGCTTTCGCCATGCAGGGCCTGGGAACCGGCTCGATATCGCTATTCGGCAGCCATGAGATAAAGGCAAAGTACCTGCCGCCGGTGCGCGACGGCCGCCATATCGCGGCATTCGCCCTGTCGGAGCCCGCGGCCGGATCTGATGTCGGCGCGATTGCGGCCAGCGTAGCAAGAGATGGTCCGGCCCATGTCCGCATCAACGGAATCAAAACCTGGATTTCCAACGGCGGGATTGCCGACCACTATGTCGTCTTTGCACGTAGTGGAGAAGGGCCAGGCACAAAGGGCCTTTCAAGCTTCATCGTTGATGCCGACTCGCCGGGTTTCGAAATTACGGGTCGCATCGATGTCATCGCTCCGCATCCACTCGCGACGATCCGATTCAATGACTGCCGGGTACCCGTTGCCAACCGCCTCGGCGGCGCCGGTGAGGGCTTCAAGGTCGCAATGGCCACGCTTGATATATTTCGGCCGACCGTCGCCGCCGCGGCGTTGGGACTCGCGCGCCGCGGCCTCGACGAAATGACGGAACGGGCCGTGACGCGCCGCCTGTTCGGTGCGCCGCTGGCTGATCTCCAGCTGACCCAGGCTGCGATAGCCGACAGTGCGATCGACATCGACGCGGCGGCTCTGCTTGTTTACCGCGCGGCATGGGAAAAGGATCACGGCATGCCGCGCATAACACGCGAAGCATCGGCCGCGAAAGCGTTTGCAACCGAAATGGCACAGCGCGTGATCGATCGTGCCGTACAAATGTTCGGCGGAAACGGCGTGCGCGTCGGCGTCAAGGTCGAAGCGCTTTACCGCGAAGTTCGAGCGCTTCGCATCTACGAAGGTGCAACCGAGGTCCAGAAACTGATTGTCGCGCGGGAACTGCTGAAAACTTACGAGGCCACCCGCCGTCGGGCTGCTGAGTAGGGCCATGTTGCTGAGCGAGGAACAGGAGCAAATCCGGACGACTGCCCGGGCGTTCGCACGGGATTTCCTGTCACCCCATTCGGCCCAATGGGATCGCGATGCGATTTTTCCGCGCGATGCGCTGCGCAAGTTGGGAAAGCTCGGTTTTCTGGGAATGACGGTCCCGTCCGAGTGGGACGGAGTCGGCGCGGACTACATTGCCTATGCGGTTGCGCTGGAGGAAATCGCCGCCGGCGATGGCGCAATTTCCACAATCATGAGCGGCCACAATTCGGTCGGCTGTATGCCTCTCGTTGAGTACGGCACGAAAATGCAAAAGGAGAAGTACCTGCGCCCGATGGCGCGCGGCGAGTTGCTGAGCGCTTTCTGTCTTACCGAACCGCAGGGCGGTTCTGATGCGGCCACGATCCGGACGCGCGCCGAGCGCCGCCATGGATCCTACGTCATCAATGGAACGAAGCAGTTCATAACCTCAGGCAAGAATGCGGATGTCGCACTGGTATTTGCCGCGACCGATTTCGGGCTGGGAAAAAGAGGCATCAGCTGTTTCATCGTCGATACAAAGCGGCCCGGATACTGCGTGACCCGGATTGAAAGTAAAATGGGACAACATGCGTCGGACACATGCGAAATCAGGTTCGACGAGCTCAACGTCCCCATCGAGAACAGACTTGGTGCGGAGGGTGACGGCTATCGCATTGCCCTTGCAAATCTTGAGGGTGGCCGCATCGGCATCGCGGCGCAGGCTGTGGGCATGGCCCGCGCAGCCTTTGAAATTGCGCTCCGGTATGCGCAAGAGCGTGAGACCTTCGGCAAGGTTATCATCGAGCATCAAGCCGTCGCCTTCCGGCTCGCTGAAATGGCGACGCGACTCGAAGCCGCCCGCGAGCTGGTGCACCACGCCGCCGCTTTGCGAAGCCAGGGGCTTCCGTGTCTCAAGCAGGCCTCAATGGCGAAGCTGTTCGCCACCGAGGCTGCAGAGCGAATTTGTTCCGACGCAATCCAGACACTCGGCGGCGCAGGATATATGACGGCAAATAATGTTGAACGAATATTTCGCGCGGTGCGCGCGAGCAAGATTTACGAAGGCACCAACGACATTCAACGGCTTGTTATCAGCCGCGCACTCATAGACGAAACGCAACGGGAAAAGCAGGCCGTCTGACAATGTTCAATGTTCAGACCAGCAACGGCGTAACCACCCTGGCGCTAAGCCGCCCCCCGGTGAATGCGATCAGCGAGGAATGGATACGTTCATTCGACGCAGCGCTTGATGCGTTGGCCGCCGAACCCCGTTGCGGGGTGTTGCACATTCGTTCCGATCAGAAGGTGTTCTGTGCGGGCGCGGATCTTAAGGAAGTTCGCGCGCGCATGGATGCGCCCGACGGCGCAGATCGGATGTATGCCTTCGTCGCCTGCATCCAGCGGCTTTATGCGCGGATCGAAAGGTTGCCGCAGGTTACGGTGGCCGAGATCGGAGGGGCGGCGATGGGCGGAGGTCTGGAGCTCGCGCTCGCCTGCGACCTTCGGATTGCCGCGAACGAAGCCAGGCTCGGATTGCCGGAGGTTCGTCTGGGATTAATTCCCGGTGCCGGCGGCACTCAGCGCCTCACGCGGCTAAGTGATGCGTCGCTCGCCAGGCGGCTGATTTTGGGAGCCGAAATCATTGACGGCGTCACGGCAAATAAGCTGGGTGTAGTGCATTGGGCGGTGCCCCGGGCCGAATTGGCGCAACGCGCTGCCGGGATCGTACGCAATATTGCGAGTCTGCCCGCCGAGGCGCTTGCCGCCAGCAAGACATGCATTGCGGCGGCAGGCAACAGCGACCGCAGTGGATACACGCACGAACTGGAATTTACGCGGATGCTGTTCAACAGCGCCGACACGCGAAAGCGCATCGACGAGTTTCTTGCGGCGCGGCCGAATCTTCCATGCAGATGAACAGGGGACCATCGCGATGAGTTTCGATGAACAGACCGTTCTGGTGACCGGCGGCGCTTCCGGGATCGGCAAGGCAACGGTGATGGCCTTTGCCTGCGCCGGCGCAACCGTGATCTGCGCGGACCTCGACGCGGCGAAGGGCGCCGAGCTCAAGCGGGAAGCCGCGGGCACCAACCTCAAGGTGGATTTCGCCGCCATCGACATGAGCGATTCGGAAACGATCAGGGTCGCCGCAGCCGAGGTCCTGAAAAGGCATCCACGCATCGACATTCTGGTAAACGGCGCGGGCTGGGGCGATATCCAGCCCTATCTTCAAAACACGCCGGATTTCATCGATCGCGTCATTGCGATCAACCTCGCCGGTCCGGTGCATCTCACTCAGGCACTGCTGCCGCCGATGATCGCGGCGAATGCTGGCAAGATCATCAACATCGCCAGCGACGCGGGTCGGGTCGGGAGCAGCGGGGAGACGGTTTATGCCGGCGCCAAGGGCGGGCTTATTGCCTTCACCAAGTCGCTTGCACGCGAGCTCGCCCGTTACTCGATCAATGTCAATTGCGTGTGTCCGGGCCCAACCGACACGCCAATGCTTGCCACCCGCCCGGAAAAGCTGCGCGAAGCTTTCCTCAAGGCGATTCCGTTCCGCCGTTTTGCCAGGCCGGAAGAAATCGCTGATGCCGTCCTGTTCTTCGCCGGCCCTCACGCGAATTACGTGACCGGGCAGGTGATGAGCGTGAGCGGCGGGCTCACCTTCGCGGGTTAACGCCGAAAACGCATCGGCGTGTGTCTACTGGATGGAGGTATCGATGACTGCAGTTGCAATGGCCAAGGACGCAAGCGAAGACGTCGCGGCGCGATTCCGCCCCGCCGGACTCGATCTTTCAAGTTTGAAGCCAAAGCATTTTCTTTGGAGAGTTGACGGCAAGGTGGCAACCATCACGTTGAACCGGCCGGAACGCAAGAATCCATTGACGCTCGAGTCCTATGCCGAGCTGCGCGACACGTTCCGCAATCTGACCTATGCGGATAACATCAAGACCATCGTGATCACCGGCGCGGGCGGAAATTTCTGTTCTGGCGGGGACGTGCACGAAATCATCGGTCCGCTGGTCGAGATGCAGCGGAGGGATAACATGGCGGGCCTGCTCGCCTTCACCCGTATGACGGGTCAGCTGGTGAAAGAGATGCGTGCCTGTCCGCAGCCGATCGTTGCCGCGATCGACGGGATCTGCGCCGGCGCGGGCGCAATCATCGCCATGGCCTCGGATCTGCGCGTCGGTACTGCACGGAGCAAAGTCGCTTTCCTGTTTGTGCGGGTTGGGCTCGCCGGTGCCGATATGGGCGCTTGCGCGATCCTGCCGCGCATTATCGGCCAGGGCCGTGCATCCGAACTGCTGTATACCGGCCGCGCCATGGACGGCACCGAGGCGGAACGCTGGGGCTTCTACAACAAGCTGAGCGAGCCGGAGAATGTTGTGGCGGATGCACAGGCGCTCGCCGGGGCCTTGTCGGAAGGCCCGACTTTCGCCAACGCCATGACGAAGAAGTGCCTGCACCAGGAGTGGAACATGGGCGTCGAGGAGGCGATCGAGGCCGAAGCCCAGGCGCAGGCAATCTGCATGCAAACCAAGGACTACGAGCGGGCTTACGAAGCTTTTGTCGCGAAACAGAAACCCGTCTTTCAGGGGAACTGACAGGAGTCTGGCCGCAAGCGGATGACGTAGTATTGTAGAATGAGTTCCTTCGCGCCAGCCGCCTGGCCATTGCAGCGACGGTCGGCCGTGCATCGACTATGGTGAGGAAAAGCCGATGTTCTCGCAATTGAAGTTCACGCTTATCCTGTTTGGACTCGTGCAACTTCTCAGGTTTGCCGCCTGGAGATACCCGCATTTCAGAGCCCGCCTCAAGGAACGGAACCTGACGGCGCAAATCAAGGCGCGTGACGAGGGCGTCGGCCGCTGGATCGAATTTCGTGACGGGAAAATCAAATCCCGGTCCGGCCTGCACCCCAGCCCGGACGCCACGCTCTTTTTCAAGAACGCTGCGACCGGCGCATCACTGCTCACGCCGCCGATAAACTGGCTCGATCAGATCAACTCGCAGAAGGATTTCTTGCTGTCGGTCGAGGGGCCGGAGGACCTCACGAACTGGTTCGCCCAAACGCTCATGATGAGTCAGACCGCAGGGTGGACATTCGGAATGCCGATGACGGACGGCTCGATGCGATATTGCAATATGACCAATGGCGGTCCGGTTTTTGTCTATGTCAAGGACGGCAAGATCATTCGCATGACGCCGATCGATTTTGACGATACCGATCCGCCGCCATGGACGATTTATGCTCGCGGCCTCGGATTCACTCCGCCGCGCAAGACCACGCTGGCGCCGCACGGCCAGAATGCGAAGTCGATCGTCTACGCTCCCAACCGGCTGCTTTATCCCATGAAGCGCGTGGACTTCGACCCAAACGGAAAACGCAATCCACACAATCGGGGCAAGTCGGACTATGTCCGCATCTCGTGGGATGAGGCGATCGACATGGTTGCCGGCGAGATCAAGCGCATGAAGCGCGACTACGGCCCCGGCGCGATCGCAACGTCGCATGGTTCACACCATACCTGGGGCAATATCGGCTATTACCTGTCGGCGCTCTACCGCTTCGCCAATGCGGTCGGCATGACGCGCGTCCACCACAATCCCGACTCCTGGGAGGGGTGGTACTGGGGCGCAGTCCACCATTGGGGTTACACGCTGCGTGTCGGCCAGTCGGAAACCTACGGCACTGTCGAAGATTGCCTGCAGAATTGCGACATGATCGTCTTCTGGGCCGCCGACCCGGAAAGCACGTCCGGCTCATATGGTGCACAGGAAGGGACAGTACGCAGGCAATGGCTCAAGAATCCCAAGCTCGGTATCAAGGTCGTTCACGTCGACCCTTATTTCAATGCATCGGCACAGTTCCTGCCGGGCAAATGGTTTGCTCCCAGGCCGACGACTTCGGTCGCGATGGCGATGGCAATCGCCTATGTCTGGATCAAAGAGGGGCTTTACGACAAGAAATACGTCGCGAGTCATACCGTCGGCTTTGACAAGTGGAAGGCTTACATCGTCGGCGAAGAGGACAACGTCCCGAAGACGCCGGAGTGGCAGGAAAAAGAAACGGGCGTCCCGGCGAAGGATGTGCGCGCGCTCGCGCGTGAATGGGGCAAAAGGCGGGTGTATCTGGCGCCGGGCGGCTGGGGCAACGGCCACGGCGGCGCCTGCCGCAACCAGACCGGGATCCAGTGGGCCCGCGTGATGGTCTGCCTCGCCGCCATGCAAGGTCTTGGCAAGCCCGGAATCAACATGGGCAACCTGCAATGGGGCTGCCCGCTCGACTTCAATTTCTACTTTCCCGGTTATGCCGACGGAGGCATGTCGGGTGATCTCGAAAATACATCGATGCCGGTCGAGCTCTATCAGCGCATGCCGCAGCTGCTGACCATGAATTCCAGCTACCAGCGTATTCCCCGCATCTGGATGCCCGAAGCCCTGGCGGACGGGAAAGCGGAGGGATGGCCATGGATCGGCAAGTCGATCGAGCACCAGTTCGCCAAGTTCAGCTACCCGGCGCCCGGTCACGCGCCGGTTCGCATGCTTTACAAATACGGCGGCTCGATGTTGTCGACCATGAACAATACCAATCGCCACGTGAGAATGTATCAGTCGGAAAATCTCGAATTCGTCGTCAATCAGTCCCTCTGGTTCGAGGGTGAAGCGAAGTTTGCCGATCTGATTTTACCGGCTTGCACTAATTTCGAACGTGTCGATATCTCGGAATGGGCTGGTCTCGGCGGCTACGGCCACCACGGCCAGCAACAGCTCAATCATCGCGTGATAATTTTTCAGGCACCGGCGATTGCGCCGCTCGGCGAGTCGAAGTCCGACTATTGGATTTTCAACGAGATTTGCAAGCGGCTTGGCCTCGCAAACTACTTCTCCGAAGGACTGAACGAAATCGATTGGGTCAAGCGGCATTTCGATGCTTCGGACCTCCCGAAAGTAATCTCCTGGAAGAAATTCATGAAGCGGGGCTACTACGTCGTTCCGGCGGAGAAAGAACACCTGCGTGCGCCCGTGTCATTCCGCTGGTTCTGGGAGAACCGCAAGAAAGACGTTCCGGAATTTCAGCCGCTGCCGTCGGACTACACTGAAGAATATTTGCGTGGCCTTCAGACCCAGTCCGG
>DATEKG010000188.1:0-3859 GCA_035277565.1 Pseudolabrys sp. | reverse complement strand
GCTTATTTCGACGCCGACATCGAGCCGCTCATCGAGGAGTACAGGAAGCTCTTCGACATCCTGGAGGCGCCGCCGGCGAGCGCCCAGAAATCGGCTACACCTTTCAAGGACGTCGCCGATCTCGCGACCGCTATTGCGCGCGCCAAGGGCCTTGATGCCGCGCACGCGCAGATCGCCGGACGGATCGGACTTGGGCTCTTTTTCGCCGAGACAAACGGAATCCAGAATGTAGGCAATGCCCGCTCGAACAAATACAAGGGCAGCTTTCAAACCGGCATATCCGAGGACAGGATCGGCCAAAGAAAATGGGCGGCGATCAAGAAGTCGATCGCCGCTTTCGACCCCGGCCTCATTGCACGCGATGCCGGCGAAGAAGCACGCGTTGGCAAGGGCGACCATCGGTTCAATCACTGGACCGCCGTCAGGGACGGGCTCATGGGCGAGCACGCCGATCTGTTCCTGCAAATCCCGGCGATCGTGAAAACTTTGCCGAACCCTCTCGACCAGATGAAGCTTTTTGAGCTCATCCAGATCATCCCCACCCCGACCAAGGCGGCAATGCGGTCCGGCAATCTGACCGGCTACAGGATTTCCGAACCGAGGATCATGGGCTATCTGCGCAACAACAGCATTTTTGCCTTTGGCCGTGCCGACCGGGCGAAGACATCCGCAACCTACCGGGAGATCCTCGATGCCATGTGGCTCTTCAACGATAAGTTCGAGCGTGCGTTGACCCATTACAATGAAATCAAGGCCCGGTGAGAGAATGACGCGTGCACAAAATCGGCGAAAGTTGTACGCTGAACTGATCTCCCGGGGGCGGCACAGCCGCTGGAGGCTATCGTGCGAATCCTGACTATCGCGCTGGCATCGTTTATCGCTTTTGGCCTGAGTACCGTTTCATCTTCTGCAAGGGATATATCCCTGCACAAGCACTCGGTTGACGAACTCAAGAGTGTCTGCAGCAAGGTCGGCGGTTCGTTCTCGCAGGACGGTAACGGCTATGCCTGCGGGACCAATTGCCACGGCGGACCCGGCACTGACTGCGTCGTCGACTGCAAGAACGACCAGAATTGCGTCGCGCAGGTTATCGGCGCCCGGCGGCCGTCGACCATTGCAGGCGCATTGCTGGCGCCGACAAAGGGCGCACGCTGACACGCACAATCCTGCAACACCGATTCAGATCAGATCCCGCATCGAGTCAGCAAACAGCTCGTCGACCGAAAAAGCTCTTGGGATCAGCTTCTGGCGGAAGCTGTAGTCGATGATGATCGCGAGCGACTTGCGGTTGGCCTCGATACCGAAACGCCAGGGATCGAGGACTCCGCCATCGGGCACCGGCGGGGCCACGCGGCGGCTTTCGCGCAGCACCCGGTAAGTCTCTTTCACAAGATCGGGACGAGACTCCGCGATCGAGTTTCGAACAACCATCATATGGTTGATCGGAATCCCGCCATGCTTCTCCGCCCACTTGCGCGCCGCCGCGTCGGCATCGGGAATGAGAGGCGCCAGTTTCGGATCAGGAAGCTTATCGCCCACAATGGCGGCATCGAGCTCGCCGTCGAGAAGCATCTGCACCAATGTCTTGCCTTCAGGCGCGCGCATCACAAAGGCCGGATCCTTGTATTCGGCAAGATGCGGGTCCTCGAATGTGACCCATTGAATTTTTGCGGGGTCGACGCCGTAATCGTCACCAAGAAATCCGCGGACCCAGGCGCCCGTCGTCTGAGTATAGGCGCGCACGCCGACGCGTTTGCCCGCCAGATCGGCTGCGCTCAGGCGGCCGCGTTGAGGATTATAGGCGATTGTATGGTGCTGGCCCCGGCCAAGAACGGTTGCCGGGATCAGCGTATAGGGCTTGCCGTAGGTCTTCGCCTGAAGAAAGGTCACTATTGCGAGTTCGCCCAGGTCGAATTTCGCCTCACGCACGAGAGGCTTGAAAGCCGTATTCGAGACCTTCACATCGGCGAAGGAAAAGTCGACCAGATCGGACCTCACCTCACCGTTCCGAAGCGCTCTTGTGTTCGGATAGTCCCCGAGCAAGGTATACAAGTTCGACTTCTCGCCAGCCGCCATTGAATTCTCCTCAATCCGCGAGCGCCGGATAAAGCACCTGCGCCGTTTTTGCAAAAATCCAGGCCTGATCCGCATCGGAAAGGCAGGCCAGCGATTGCCGCGCCAGGGTCAAAAGTTGCGGAAGACCGCCCTCGCTCGAGGGATAGTTCGATCCCCAGGCCAGCCGTGATGCGCCGAACCCGGAAACAAGACGAGGGAAAAACGTCTCCGGCGTGGCCTTGCCGCGGCGGGACTCGGCAAAAATACGTGGCGTGAGCTTGAGATAAATATTCGCGTGACGAGCAAGACTAAAAAGATCGGCCGCAGCATTGTAAGGCGCTCCATCCGAGAGGTCCGGGCGCGCGCAGTGATCGAGAATGATGCGCACCTTCGGGAAGCGCTCCGCCATGCGAACCGCCTGCGGGATCGCCTTGGCCGACATCTGCAGGCAAATCGAAAGACCAAGATCTCCCGCGCACTCCCAGGCGGCATATGATTTCGGATCATCGAGCCAGTCAGCCTGTTCGGACATCGTGCTCCCGAAAGTGAACAGGCGCATGCCGCTGAGCCCTTTGTCACGCCACTCGCGCATGCGTGCCGGCGCATCCGGCGCGAGCACATCGACCGAAAAAACGCCGGTGAAACGCGCCGGGTTGGCGGCCACCGCATCGGCAACATAAGAGTTGTCGTGACCATAGCAGGTCGAGGCCTGGACGATTGCAGCCTTTTGCACGCCGGCCTCGTCCATCGCGGCAATGAGCTGTTCCGCCGAGACAGGCCGCGTACGCGACCAGTCGGATTGGTGGCCGCCGAGCGGCGCGAACGGATACCGGATAGTGTCGCCGGAGATAATGTGCGGATGGATATCAATGGTGGTTAGCGGCATTGTCCTGTACTAAAGCACTGATGGAATTCGGGGCCCGCTGGTACTCAACACCGCGCGAGAATGTTGATTACATATGTCATGCCTGCCTATTCTCGCGCCAGCTGGCTCCCGGCCGAACTCCCTCGCCATACGATCCGCAGGAATTTAATGAAACGCACGAAATCGTTTATCTGCCTCGCACTATTCGCATCGCTTGTTGCTGTGGGAGGTCCAGTCGCACGGGCGGCGACATATCCATCAAAGCCGGTACGAATTATTGTGCCCTATGGTCCCGGCGGCATTGCCGATGTGACCATGAGAATGGTGGCGCAGAACCTCGGCACTCACTTCGGCCAGCAGTTCTTTATTGAAAACCGGCCGGGTGCCGGCGGCATTGTCGGTATGCAGGCAGCCCGGGAGGCGCCGGCCGATGGATATACGCTGGTCATGGTTGGCGGCGGCCTGACGATCGCCAAGGCACTCTTCAAGTCACTGCCCTACAACATCGAGACTGACTTCACACCCATCACGACAACTGCGTCCTACGGGCTTGTTGTCACGACCAGGGCGGGCTCGCCGTTCAAATCGATCGGAGATGTGATCGCACATGCCAAGGCGCATCCCGGCACTGTAAATTTTGGCACCATCAATGCCGGCAGTGCGCAAAATCTATCGGCTGAATTATTTCGGACGATGGCGGGCATCAATGTCACGATCATTCCCTACAAGACGACGCCCGATCTCGCGAATGCCGTGTTGCGCGGCGATGTCGACGTCGCCTTCGAATATTACGTTGGGTTCCAGTCGCCGATCACAAACGGTCAGATGACGGTCCTTGCCACCACAGGGCATCAGCGCGCATCCAACCTGCCGGATGTGCCCACCGTGAGCGAAAGCGGCGTGACGGGTTACGAAGTGACCAGCTGGAACGGGCTTGCC
>DATEKG010000187.1:0-2661 GCA_035277565.1 Pseudolabrys sp. | reverse complement strand
CCGAAATGAATTTCGATCGACGTCCAGCTCAACGACGCCATTCTGATTGCAAAGCGGTTGTCGCCGGCATCGTCCAGATAGTCGCGACCGGCCGAGCCGCCATGCTGCGATAAATCGCGTGTGGCCTTCCAGCACAGTTGCAGCCCGAATAAGGCGAGAGCAACACCGAGCGTCGCACGAAAGACATTAGGGTCGGCCAGTACAGTAGCGCGTACGAACGGCCCCGTGAGCGCTCCAACGGCGCCACCCGGACAGACGTCCGCAGCCAGCCCCGGATTCCACTGACCGCTTCGGCGGAATCCCGGCAAGGCGCCAAACGGACTGATGAATGTGAGAACCAGCATGGTGGGCGTGACGTGCGGATTGCTGAATCCGAGGACCGACGTGCTGTAGGGCAGCGCGAAAATTCCGGCGGCCTGGCCGACCAGCGCCATTGTGTAGCCGGTCCAGACACCCATCCAGATCAGACGCCATATCGCGACAGCCACACCGGCTGTCTGAAATGGCCGGCCGTTGCCTGGAATGTAACCGTATTCAACCAGTGCGATCGCACATCCCAGCGTCATCGTGATTGCGATCAATGGCGCCTGCTGGCAGAGAAACTCCGCTGCCAGCGATTCCCGCCCGCGCCGCCAATGGGCAACAGCCGCCCGGCTGCGCTTGCGAGATTTTTGCGGCGCCCTGCCCGGCGTCATGGCACCAGTATGAATCCTCACAGAATGCGCCTTAAGATATGACGTAATGCCGGCGGCGGGTAAACATCCGGCCCGCCGCGAGTTCACTTACCCACCGAAAGCCTTCCATGCAGAAAAATCAGGACGATCTCTCCTTCACCTATTTTCCGGATAACTATCGTTGGTCGCACGGCCTTCTTATCGGTCTCAACATGGCGCCCTGGGGCGGCGCCGAAATCGGAGAAGTCCATCGCATCGGCCTGAGGCTGAAAAGCAAGGCCGCCAATGACGACGCCTGGTTCGCCGAATGGGCACGCGAAGCCAAGACAGTCGAAGACCGCGGCCGTGCCTGCATTGCGGAAGGGCGGACCATCAGCGGCGCCCAATATCTCCAGCGCGCCAGCGCCTATTATCATGTCGGCGAACGGTTTCTGCAGCCGAAGAACGAGGCAGGGCTTGACGCCTACATGCGCGGCGTCCGCTGCCTCCGCGACGCCGCGAGATACATAAAGCGGCCGAAGCTCGAGCATGTCGAGATTCCTTACGCGGGAACAAGTCTTCCCGCGATCTATGTCCACGCCGAGCGCACAAATGGAAAGACCGCCGGCCCGTCCATGGTTTTCTTCGACGGGCTCGATGTCACCAAGGAAATCCAATATTTCAAAGGCGTCGCCGACCTCGTGGCCCGCGGAATTTCATGCCTGATCGTCGACGGTCCCGGTAACGGCGAAAGCATCCGTTTTCGCGGGCTTTATCTTCGTCACGATACGGAACACTACGCGACGCCTGTCTACGATTACCTCGCGTCGCGCCCCGATGTCGACCCCAGGCGCATCGGCATCATGGCGATCAGCCTCGGGGGCTACTATGCGCCGCGTGCCGCGGCCTTCGAGCCGCGTTATGCCTGCTGTCTCGCCTGGGGCGCCCAGTGGGACTATCAGAAAATCTGGCGCGATCGTTTCGAACGGCTGGCGCGCGCGGACACGCCTTCCCTTTCCGTCGCGCACCAGCACATCGCCTGGGTGCTCAATGCCTCCTCCCAGGAGGACGTCCTCAAGCGGCTCGATCCCTTCAAGCTCGACGGCGTCGTGCAGAAAATCAGCTGTCCATTCCTCATGGTGCACGGCGAAGGCGATGAACAGATCCCTCTCGCCGAAGCGCAGAAATGCTTCGATGCCGTCGGCTCGAAGCAGAAGACTTTCAAATTATTCACGCGCGACGAAGGCGGCTACCACCACTGCCAGATCGACAACCAGAGCATCTGCTCGGCCTATATGTGGGACTGGCTTGAACAGGTTCTGCAGCCGGCGCGTTAGAGAAGAATTGATTGAGGTTGACCAGACTTGGTCATGGCCGGGCATCGTCGTCCGAAGACGGCGCTTTCGCACGCCTATGTCCCGGCCAATCCACGTCTTTGGATTTTCGTTATCTCAAGACGTGGATGCCCGCGGGCATGACGATTCAAATTAGACCGATCACGTGTTAAGTCGCGCCGGCCAGTCCGGCAATGACTACTGCTCGATGTGAATATTGTTGTCGCGGATGACGCGGCCCCAGCGTTCGATCTCGCTCTTGAAAATCTTCTTTGACGCCGCAACCGTTTGCTCGTCTTTCGGATAGGCCTCGACGTCGGTCGCGGCCCAGATCCTGAGCAGTGCCGGATCGGAAACGGCTTTCTGCAGCGCCGCGTTGAGCTTGTCGATCACCGCGGGCGGCGTAGCGCCTGGCGCAAACAGCGCCTGCCAGAACTGGATTTCAAGCTTCGGACCAAACTGAGCGACGAAGCTCTGCGCGTTCGGCAGCTTCGAGGACTTCTCCTTCGCTGTAATGCCGAACGCGATCATCTGGCCGGCCGCGACTTGCTGCTCAACCGATTGCGGCGTCGCGAAGAACAAATCGACGTGGTCGCCCATGATATCCTGAAGCGCGGGCGCCGCGCCTCGATAGGGAATCATGTCGACCTTCACCTTGGCCTCCTGCGCCAACA
>DATEKG010000186.1:0-11880 GCA_035277565.1 Pseudolabrys sp. | reverse complement strand
GACCATCGCCATGTATCTGGCGGTCGCGCTTTTCGGCCTGTTCCATCTCGACCCGCTCATCATGCTGGTGCCGATTGCGGCCGTATTGTTTGTCTTCGGCTACGCGCTCCAGGCCGGCCTCATCAATTTCTTCATTACCAGGCCGGAGCACAGCCAGTTTCTCCTTCTCATTGCGATCGCGATCATCATCACCAATCTGCTGCTGATCTTTTTCGGCCCGGATTCCCAGAATGTGCAAACCGCCTATGCATATGAAAGCTTTCAGGTCGGTCCGCTCATTGTTGACGCCACCAAGCTCTATGCCGGCCTTGCGGCGATCGTCGTCGCCACCGGACTATTCGTGTTTTTCCGCTATTCGCTCGTTGGGACGGCAATCCGCGCCTGTGCCGACAACTACACAGGCGCAATCGTCGTAGGGCTGGACGTCAAGAAATTCTATGCCCTGACCTTCGGGCTCGGCGCCGCTTGCGTCGGTGCCGCCGGCTGCATGATGCTGCTGATTTTCGATGTCACGCCTGCCGCAGGACCTGCCTATACATTGCTCGCCTTTGTCATCGTGATTACCGGCGGCCTTGGCTCGATGCCGGGCGCGCTGCTGGGCGGAGTGCTCATCGGCCTCACTGAAGCGATCGCCGGGCTGCTTTTTTCTCCGTCGGCCAAGAGCATGTTCGCCTTTGCCATCCTGACGCTCGTCCTGCTGTTCCGGCCGCAGGGGATTGTCGGCAGGGGATCGGCATGATGGCGCGTCTGTTCGAAGGGGCCTCGCCGCGCGCGCTCGTCGCATTGGCCATTCTGTTGATGCTGTCGATTGCGGCTCCGCTGTTTGCCGGCGACTATCTCCTCACGGTCATCATCCTGATTCTTTATTTTGCTTTCGCCGGTCAGGCCTGGAATATCATGACGGGCTTCACTGGCCACCTATCGCTCGGCCACGCTCTCTATGTCGGGCTCGGCGCGTATACGGCAGCGGCGCTGTTTGTTCATTTTGGCATCGGACCATGGATAGGGCTCGTCGCAGCAGTGCCGGTCGCGGCGTCTGCCGGGGCATTCATCGGCTTCCTGGCATTTCGATTTCGCGTCGCCGGCGTTTATTTTGCAATCCTTACAATTGCCGTCGCGGAATTTGCCCGTGTCGGATTCGACCATCTCGGCTGGACAGGAGCATCGGCGGGTCTTTTTCTTCCGGTCGCACAATTCGCTCGCAACGATGTGTGGAATCTGCGCGGGCATCCGGTGATGTTTTACTACATCCTGCTTGCGGCGACCGCGTTTGCCTTTATTGGCTGCCGCGCGCTGATGCAAAGCCGCATCGGATATTTCTGGCTGGCGATCCGCGAAGATGAAGAAGCGGCGCGCGCCGTCGGCATCAACACGTTCCATTACAAGATGCTGGCGATCGTGATTTCAGCTGGGATGACGTCGGTCGCCGGCGTCATCTACGCGTTCTACTACAACAACCTGTTTCCCGAGCAGGTCTTCAATATTTCCGAGTCGATTCTCATTGTCCTTGGCCCGTTTGTCGGAGGTGTGGGGACACTGTTTGGTCCGATCCTCGGCGCATTTCTGATCGAAGTCATTGCCGAAGGCATGCGGCTCATTCTAGCGGGCTTTGGCATCGACCTGCCGGGAACCAACCAGCTGTTTTTCGGCGCCGTATTGCTCTTGGTCGTTATTGCGCTCCCGGAGGGCGTCTGGCCATGGCTGTGCCGCCGGAGCGGCTTCATGGAGCAATGAGGATGAGTGCGCTTCTTACGGTCCAGGGCGTGAGCAAGCGCTTCCGAGGCCTTGTTGCGGTCGATCGTCTGGGATTTGAAGTGGAAGAGGGCGGCATCGTTGCGGTGATCGGCCCGAACGGCGCCGGCAAGACGACTCTATTCAACATGATTGCCGGCGCTGTTGTTTCGGACAGCGGGATGATCACGTTCGCCGGCGAACGAATCGACTCTCTCTCGTCGGATCAAAGATGCCGGCGCGGAATCAGCCGGACCTTTCAGATCGTGCGGCCGTTTCCCGGCCTTTCGGTTGCCGATAATGTCGTGATTGGCGCGCTGCTTCACAGGCACGACATGCGAAGCGCCCGCAAACACGCGGAGAATGTGCTTCGGCGCGTCGATCTTTACGACAAGCGGGAGAGACGCGCTTCGTCACTGACCTTGCCTGACCGAAAGCGGCTGGAGCTCGCGCGTGCATTGGCGACCGACCCAAAGCTGCTCCTTCTTGACGAAGTGATGGCGGGCCTGCGTCCGACCGAAACCGACCGTATGGTCGCGATCCTCAAGGAACTCAATCGTGGCGGCCTGACCATTCTTCTGATTGAGCATGTCATGCGGGCCGTGATGGCGCTCGCCTCGCATGTTGTGGTGATGCACCACGGTGCCGCGATCGCCAGCGGCACGCCCGCTGAAGTCGTTCGCGATCGCGCCGTGATCGACAGCTATCTCGGCGAGGAGGCGGTTGCGTGATGCTTGCTGTCGAAGACCTCGAAGTGTTCTACGGCGACGCGCAGGCGCTGGATGGAATCCGTCTCGATATCAAGGAAGGGGAGATTGTCGCTGTCGTCGGCTCGAATGGCGCAGGGAAGACATCACTGATACGAACCATTGCGGGCATGCACAAACCCGCACGCGGCCGGATTCTCTATCGCGGCGTTGATATTGCGGGCTGGCCGAGCCACAAGGTCTGCGACCTCGGCATCGGGCAGGTTGCCGAGGGCCGTCAGGTTTTTCCCTCGCTCACGGTTGCCGAAAATCTTGCGATGGGCGCCATGCTGCCACGTGCCAGGAGCTCGCGCAGCCGCAACCTTGATCGGGTTTACTCCCTGTTTCCGCCGCTCGCCGAGCGCCAGCATCAGCCCGCCGGCACACTTTCGGGCGGTGAGCAACAGATGGTTGCGATTGGCCGCTGCCTGATGGGTGCGCCGGAACTTGTCCTTTTCGACGAACCGTCGCTGGGTCTTGCGCCCGCCATCGTGCAAACCATGCTTCGACGCGTGCATGATCTCAATCGCGACGGGCTGACCTGTGTTCTGGTCGAGCAAAATGTGGCGATGTCGCTCAAGCTCGCGAGCCGCGCCTATGTGCTTGAGAACGGCCGCATTGCGCTGTCCGGCTCGGGCGAGCAACTGCTCCACGACGACCGGGTGCGGCAGGCCTATCTCGGACTATAGCTTGCCTATTTCAGCGGCTGGCCGATTGTTATGGCGAGCTTGCCGACGCCCTCGACCTCGCACTCGATTTTGTCCCCGGCGACCGTCGCTGCGACACCCGAAGGTGTCCCGGTCATGATGACATCGCCGGCTTCGAGTGCGACCATTTCTGAGAGCTTCGAGATGGTCTCAGGCACGTTCCAGATCATCTGGTTGAGATCACCATCCTGACGGACCTGGCCGTTGACCTTGAGGACGATCTTTCCCTTGGTCGGATGGCCAATCTTGCTCGCCGGCATCAGCGGACCGCAGGGCGCCGAGGCATCAAAAGCCTTGCCGACTTCCCAAGGACGTTTCACTTCGCGTGATGCGATCTGCAGATCGCGGCGCGTCAGGTCGATGCCAACCGCATAGCCATAGATACAGTCGTTGGCCTTCGCGACCGGGATGTTGCGGCCCCCGCTCTTGAGCGCGACGACCAGTTCGACCTCGTGGTGCATATCTTTTGTCAACGAAGGATACGGAACGGTTCCACCGTCCGGAACGATGGCATCCGCCGGCTTTGCGAAGAAAAACGGCGGGGCGCGCTCATCTTGTCCCATCTCGCGAATGTGCTCGATGTAGTTGCGGCCGACGCACCAGATGCGCCGGACTGGAAAGACTTTGTCGCTTCCGGCGACGGCGATGCTTGCCTGCGGGGGTGGCGAGATGACGTAGCGGCTGTCGGTCATGGTGGTTGGCCGTCGGATATTGCTGTTATTGCGGGTGAACCGGCCGCGCAGAAAGGCAGCCGAACGAAAGATCGAGCGGTGGGTAACAGGACTGGTGCGCGTTCGTCAACCGCGCCGTCTCACGACGCTGCAGCTTCGACCATCGGCTCGCGCGATTCCTGCTCCTTGAGCTGCAGCCGGTAGAACGATGCGTAACGTCCGCCTTTGCGCAGAAGCTCGTCGTGCCGTCCCGACTCGACGGCGCGCCCGTCTTCCACGACGAAAATGCGGTCGGCGTGCGATACAGTATGCAGGCGATGAGCAATCGCAAGCGTCGTCCGGCCCTGGCACAGACGCTCCATGGCTTCACGGACCTGAAGTTCGGATTCGGAATCGAGCGCGGCTGTTGCTTCGTCGAGCAGAATGACCGGTGCATTCTTGATGAGCGCGCGCGCAATTGCGATTCGCTGGCGCTGCCCGCCAGACAGTTGCAGGCCGTGCTCGCCGGCCGGCGTATCGTAGCCGCGCGGGAATGACATTATGAAATCGTGGGCATACGCGGCCTTCGCCGCGGCGACGACTTCGTCCTCGCTGGCGCCCGGCCTGCCGAACTCGATGTTTTCGCGAATTGTCGCCCGAAACAGAAAGACATCCTGGCCGACATAGGCAATGTGTTGCCGCAGCGACCGGCGCGTCACCGCGGCGATATTCTGTCCGTCGACCGTAATCAGCCCGTGGTCACTTTCGTAGAATCTCAGGAGCAGGTTGAACACGGTGGATTTGCCGCCGCCCGACGGCCCTACGAGGGCGGTCAACTTGCCCGGCTCGGCCACAAACGACATGCCGCGCAGGACCGGTTCTTCGTCGCGATAGGCAAACCGCACATCGTCAAACTCAAGTCTGGCAGTTTTGACGTCCAGCTCGGCCTTGTCGGTGTCGGGCGTTTCGCTCGGCGGGCTGTCGATGACCTCGAAAAGTATCCGTACGCCGACAAGCGCACTGTTGAGCTCGATATTGAGCCGGGCAAGCCGTTTCGCCGGTTCGTAGGCGAGCAGAAATGCCGTGATGAACGAGAAAAACTGCCCGGGCGTGGCCCCGGTTTCAATGACGCGATAGCCCCCATAGGTGATTGCGATAGCGATGGCGCACCCGCCCAGTGTTTCCATCAGCGGGCTGGCACGATTGGACACGCGCGCCATCTTGTTGGCTTCGCGTTCGACAGCGGCAACGTTCTGGTCGAACCGCTCACGCATGATGTCCTCAAGCGTGAAGGCCTTGACGATCCGGATGCCCTGGAGCGTCTCCTGCAGCGTTTCAATAATCCGGGTTCCGCCGTGGAATTGGGAGCGCGCAATTGAGTAAATGCGACGGATGAGCTTGCGGAGAACAAAAAATGCCGGCGGCGCGACCACGAAGCTGAAGAACGACATCAGCGGGTCCTGAACGACCATGACGGTAATCAGGCCGATCAGCGATAACAGATCGCGGCCGACCGAGGTGATGAGTAGATTGATGACCTGCGTTGCGGCTGCCGCACCGGTCGACAGCCGGGCAATGAATTCCGTCGAGTGCCGATCCGAAAAAAATGCGAGGCCTTCGTTCAGCAATTTGGAGAAGACCGCACGCTGGTTGTCGGCAACAATGCGATTGCCGATCCGTGAAAGCATTACGCTGTGGCCATATGTTGCGAGGCCCTTGATTGAAAAAAGAAGAACGGTGACCCCACCAAGAATCACTATTCCGGACAGATTTCGATTGACGTAGGCCTGATTGATCACGTCGCCGATCAGATACGCGCTAAAGGCCGTGCAGCCGGCCGCGATCGCCATAAGAATGAAGGCGATGACATATTTCCGCCAATGCACCAGGCCCTGTTCCAGCAGCAATCGCCGGATCAGGGCAAAGACGCCATAGCGTTCTTCAGCGGCCGCTGACTGACTGTGGTCGTTCATCCGCCCTCTGTCGGGCTGTGAATAGGGCACGTCGGGGCAGGAATGACGTTTCCCTTGCCCGCGGGCAAGGAATATTTCAAGCCAAAAACAAGTTAAAAATCACCGCTGAGCGTCTATTTCAGGCGCCAATCAGGCGACGGCGCTCTTTCGGCGGGTGGCAAGCTGCTTTTCCCAGGCGAGTGCGTGGGCGACGATCGTGTCGAGATTCTGGAATCGCGGACGCCACGGCAATGCCGCGTGGATCCGCTCGACATTCGCCACCAGTGCGGGCGGGTCGCCCGGCCGGCGTCCGGACACCTCGACGGTGAAATCGCGCCCGCTCGCGCGCCGTACCGCATCGATCACTTCGAAAACCGATGCGCCGCGTCCGTAGCCGCAATTGAAAGTCGTGCTTGCGCCGCCGCTGCGCAAATAGGCAAGGGCGGCCGAATGAGCTTGCGCAAGATCGCTGACGTGAATGTAGTCGCGGACGCAGGTTCCATCCGGGGTCGGATAGTCGGTACCGAATACGTTCATTTTCGGACGTTTGCCGATCGCAGTCTCGCAGGCGATCTTGATCAGATGTGTGGCCGCGGGTGTCGCCTGCCCGGTGCGTAATTTTGGATCCGCGCCGGCGACATTGAAGTAGCGGAGGATCACGAAACGGAGACCATGTGCCCTGCCGGCATCGTGCAACATGATCTCGGACATGAGCTTCGACGTGCCGTAGGGAGAGATGGGAACGGTCGGCGCATCCTCACGCACGGGAACGTTAGTCGCATTGCCGTAAACGGCCGCGGTCGACGAAAAGATGAATTCCTGAACTCCCGCCTTGATCGCCACGTCGAGCAACGCGCAGGTATTCATCGTGTTGTTACCGTAATACCCGAGCGGATCGGCAACCGACTCCGGAACCACGATCGAGGCGGCGAAGTGAATGATTGCGGTTACGCGATGACGCGCGATGAGTTCGCCGACGAGCGCGCGGTCGCCGGTGCTGCCGGCAATGAACGGCACGGATGTCGGAATGAGAAAGCGGAATCCGGTCGACAGATTGTCGAGTACAACTACGGGCTCGCCGGTATCGGTGAGCTCGTGCACCATATGGCTACCGATATATCCGGCGCCGCCTGTCACTAGGACCGTCATGCTGATTGCCTTTATAGGCTGCTCAGGGTGCCAATCGACCGTAAAAATCGCGTCTTGTTCGCGCCGCCCCGCGGCATGGTTATGGCGGTGATGCTTAATGCCCGGTATATGGGTCCCCCAAACGCCCCATGGCCCGCATCCTTTTCATCAAGACCTCCTCTCTCGGCGATGTGATCCATCACATGCCCGCTGTCAGCGACGCCCGCAAGGCGGACGGCGGCGCCGTTTTTGCCTGGCTTGTGGAGGAGGCGTTCGCGCCCCTTGTGCGCCTCCATCCGGCGGTGGACGAGGTCATCCCTGTCGCCTGGCGGCGATGGCGCAAGTCCCTCTACGCGCCGCAGACGCTCGCGGAAATTACCGGCAGCTTGCGCGGCGTCCGCCTTCGTTCCTACGACGACATTGTCGATACCCAGGGTCTGCTGCGCTCTGCATTGATGGCGCGTATCGCGCGAGGCCACCGCCACGGATACGACGCTGCCAGCATTCGCGAGCCGCTTGCATCGTTCTTCTACGACGCACGTTACCGTGTTGCGCGCGAGCTTCACGCGGTCGAACGAAACCGGATGCTCACCGGCCATGCGCTCGGCTATACGCCGCAGGCTGAGCCCGATTTCGGTCTCGACCGCGCCCGTTTCGCGACGGCAGGTTCCAACTACGCAGTCCTGCTGCATTCAACCGCACGGTCCGAAAAGCTCTGGCCCGAGTCGCACTGGATTGCGCTTGGCAAAATGTTGCCGCCGGGCATCGAATTCCGTTTGCCTTGGGGCACTGATCCCGAACTCGTCCGAAGCAAGCGTATTGCCGATAACCTCACCGGCGCACGGGTCACCGAAAGAATGCCGCTGGACGATGTCGCCAGGCTGATCGCCGGAGCGCGATATGTCGTTGGGGTCGATACCGGCCTTCTGCATCTGGCCGCGGCGCTCGGTGTGCCATTGGTCGCGATCTTCACCGGCAGCCAGCCGACTCTCACCGGACCGGTTGGCAGTGGTCCGATCGCGGTGCTCGGCGCAAACGGCGCCCCGCCATCAGTTGAGGCGGTTGCAAACGCCGTTGTGCAGGTATGTCGATAAGGGCGGCTATGCGGTGCCGACACGCAACAAGTCGTGGACGTGGACGATGCCGACGGGCTTCCCGGCCTCAACCGCATAAAGCGCGGTCACCTTCATTGAATTGAGCATGTCGAGCGTTTCGCTCAGCAGCTGATTGGGCCGCACCGTTTTTGGTCCTCGCGTCATGACGTCGTCAACCCGCGCGTCCAGCAGGTCCCCTCGCATATGCCGCCGTAGATCGCCGTCGGTGATGATGCCGACAAGCGCTCCGCGTCCGTCAGTAATGCCGACGCAGCCAAAGCCTTTCGCGGTCATTTCCAGAATCGCATCCGACATTCGCGTGCCCAGCGGTGCCAGAGGTACTGCAGGGCCCGAATGCATGATGTCGCCGACAGTCTTGAGCAATGTACCGAGCTTTCCGCCCGGATGCAGAAGGCCGAAATCGACGGCTGTGAATCCATGGCTCTCAAGGAGGGCGATTGCCAGCGCGTCGCCGAGGGCGAGCTGCATCAGCGACGAGGTCGTCGGCGCAAGATTGTGCGGGCAAGCCTCGCGGGCCTGCGGAAGGATGAGCACGACGTCAGCCACCCTTGCGAGCGCGCTTTCGTTGATGGCCGTCATCGCGATGAGCTTGATGCCATGCCGGCGCGAATAATCGGTGATATTCTTCAGCTCCGCCGTCTCGCCCGACCATGACAGCGCCAGGATCACATCGGACCCGGCGATCATCCCCAGATCGCCATGGCTCGCTTCACCCGGATGCACGAAAAAGGCGGGCGTGCCCGTAGATGCGAGGGTCGAGGCGATCTTGCGTGCAACGTGCCCCGACTTGCCCATTCCGGTCACGATGACGCGCCCTTGCGCTGCGCGGATCAATTCCACGGCCGCCGCAAAAGACGCACCGAGCCCGTCACGAAGCGCCGCCGCCAGGGCGTCGATGCCGCTTCCCTCGGCTTCGAGCGTACGCAATGCAGACGCAATCGCAGCTTGCGCACGATCGTTCGGCTCGGCCGCGGGTTTCGGTTTGCTCATGGAATTTTCATAGCACGGAATGCATCGTCCGTCAGTCTTGGTGTGCGCGCTTTGTTAATACGAACGGGCTCTTCTGCTGCATCTACTTAAGCAATTTGCGCACTTCGTTCAGCACTGCGCCGACCGCGACATCGTCGGTTCGACGATGCCGGACCGCGCTGTTCCCCTCGATCCGTGCACGCGCCCGCGCCGCTTCATCGCCGGGCGGCTCAAGAATCGCGGCGATCGGATTGAGCGGTTTCCAGTGCCAGGGACTTGTCGGTCCGAAAACAGCCACTGTCGGCGTGCCAATCGCCGCCGACACATGCATCAATCCGGAATCGTTGGTGACCGAAACGTCCGCAGCGGCCAATGCAAGAATAGCATTGCGCAGATCGGTGCCCGTCAGGTCATGCACGCCATTGCTGCTTGCCGCGGCGATTTTGCGGGCGATCGCGGCTTCGTTCGGGCCACCGAGAACCCAGACCGATACTCCATCCTTTACAAGTGCATTCGCCAGCTCCGCATAGTGTCGGACGGGCCATGCTTTTCCCGCGCCGACCGCGCCCGGCGACAGCGTCACGACAGGTCGGCTGATGCTCGCGAGACGATGCTGTGCGAGCCATGCCTGAAGCCTGTCCGGTGGGATTATCAGTTCGGGAAGCGGCCACTCCCGTGGCAGAGCGGCCCGCTTCGGCAGGGCGAGTGCACCCATCTGGTCGATCATGCGCGGCAGCTTGCGCTCCCCGAAGCGCACATCGTTGAGCAGGCCAAACCGGAATTCGCCGGCAAAACCGGTGCGCAACGGAACGCCGGCGAGCCATGGCGCCAATGCTGCTTTCCACTTGCGCGACATGACAAGCGCCTGCCTGTAGCGCTCCTTGCGGATCCGTGCGGCGAGCTCGTATTGCATTGCCACGCCGATCCGCCGTCGTGGCAGATCGGCGACCAATGTTTGCCTTACCCCCGGCATATAATCGGCAAGGGGCGCGCAGAGCGTGCTGCCGATCAGATCGACGGGCCGATCCGGCGCCTGCTCCCGCAGGAGCTTGACGACCGAATGGCTTCGAACGAAATCGCCGATCCAGACAAACGGTACGATCAACACCGGCGCCGCATTGAAATCGTGACTCATGGATCGGCGCCGAGCTCCCCGCTTTGCCCGTCCGGGCCGGCAGCAGCCGTTAGCCTGCGCGGCGGCCGCCTGTCCAGTCGCGATTTTTACCCTGTTCCATGCCATTTGCAGCGGCAAAGAGCATGAGATTGCGCCGGGCGGCTGACTGAGGCAAAGCTTTTGGCGCGAACGGCGCACCATGGCGGGGTAGGATGTTTTTGGTCACCGGCGGTGCCGGCTTCATCGGCTCGAATATTGTCGCCGACCTCAACGAGGCGGGGTCGACCGATATTGTGGTGAGCGATCTTCTCGGCCATGACGATGCAAAGTGGCGTAATCTCGCCAGGCACCAGGTCAAGGATCTGGTGCCGCCTGCCGAGCTCGCGCGCTGGCTTGAGGGCCGCAAGCTTGATGCCGTGATCCATATGGGCGCCATTTCCGACACGACGGCCACCGACGGCGATCTGGTCATGGAGAACAACTTTCGCCTGTCGCTGCGACTGCTCGATTGGTGCACGCAGGTCCGCGTTCCCTTTATCTACGCGTCGTCGGCGGCGACCTATGGCGATGGCGGAAAGGGCTTCGACGACGATTGGTCGCTCGAAGCGCTTCGCAAACTCAAACCGATGAACCTCTACGGCTGGAGCAAGCATCTTTTCGATCTTGCGGTCGTCGACCGCTATCTGAAGAAGGAGAAAATGCCGCCACACTGGGTCGGGCTGAAGTTCTTCAACGTCTACGGTCCCAACGAGTACCACAAGGGCCATATGGCGAGCGTGCTCGCAAAAGTTTTCGATCTTGCGAAAGCCGGTCAGCCTGTCCGGCTGTTCAGGTCCCATCGTGACGGCATCGCCGACGGCGACCAGCGGCGCGATTTTATCTATGTCGACGATGCGATCGCCGTGCTTCGCTGGCTCCTCAATGCGACGGGAGTGAATGGCATTTTCAACGTCGGAACCGGCAAGGCCGAAAGCTTTCGCGACATGATCGGCGCCATGTTCAAGGCCCTGGGTCGTCCGGCAAACATTGAATATATCGATATGCCGCAGGCCATTCGCGGCCAGTACCAGTACTTCACACAGGCGCGCGTGGAACGGCTGCGCAGCGCCGGCTATAACGCCGGCTTCATGTCGCTCGATGCCGCGGTCGGTCAATATGTGAGCGGCTTTCTCGACCGCGAAGATCGTTACCGGTAGCCCCATGTACGACTTCGACAAGCACCTCGCCGCGCTTGCCAGGCAGACGGTCCTCTGCATCGGAGACCTCATGCTGGACGAGTTCGTCTACGGCGAGGTCTCACGCATTTCGCCGGAAGCCCCGACGCCCGTCATTACGGTGAACCGCACCGAGTCTATGATCGGCGGCGCGGGGAATGTTGCGCGGAACCTTGTCGCGCTCGGTGCGCACTGCATTTTCGTCGGCGTGGCTGGTGACGATGAAGCGGGCGGAGCGCTTACAAAAGCGCTCGGCACGCATCCGCTCATCGAGTTTCATCTGGTGATTGAGGGCAAACGGCAGACCACCCGGAAGGTTCGCTTCGTGTCCGAGCACCATTCGACGCATATGTTGCGTGCCGATTGGGAAACGCCGTTCGCGGTGGACGCCGGCAGCGAAGATGCGCTCATCAGCCACGTGGTCAAGGCATTGCCGCGCGCCGGCGCCGTTGTTCTGTCCGATTATGCAAAAGGCACGTTGACGCCGCGGGTGATCCGCGCCGCGATCGACGCCGCCAATGAAAGGCAGAAGCCGGTGATTGTCGACCCCAAGG
>DATEKG010000185.1:0-10840 GCA_035277565.1 Pseudolabrys sp. | reverse complement strand
TCAGTCGGCCTGGGCGGGTTCGAGAACCACCTTCCCGGGCAATTGTCCGGAGGCATGCGCCAGCGCGTTGCGCTTGCCCGCGCACTGATCATGGAGCGGCCCATCATGCTGATGGACGAGCCGTTCGGCGCACTCGACGCGCAGACGAAGATCGTCATGCAGGAAGAACTTCTGCGCGTGTTTGATCAGACTCCGAAGACAATCATATTTGTCACGCATGCGATCGAGGAGGCGATATTGCTCGGCGACGAGATTGTCGTGATGACGGCCCGGCCCGGACGAATTAAGGAAGTGCTCAAGGTCGATCTCCCGCGCCCGCGTTCTCTGGAAATGGTCAATTCAAAAGCCTTCGGGGCCTTGTTCGACCGTGCATTCCACCTGATACGCGAGGAGGTAATGACATCGATGGCGCAACAGACCCTGGCACTTGAAACCCAATGAACGGGAAAAAGAGTCGATTCGCGAAATTTGCCGAAGCCGTAACGCCGGTCGCGGTGATTTTTGCCGTTCTGTTGATCTGGGAGGGCTTCGTGCGCTGGCGCGGCATCGCACCGATCTATCTTCCGCCGCCAAGCACGATCGTTGTCTATCTCTTCCGTATGATGGCGAACGGTTCGATCGAATTCAATCTCGCCGTTACGCTGCTGCGTATTTTTGCAGGCTTTGCAATTGCAGCGCTGACCGGCGTCACGCTCGGCGTTCTGATGGGCATGTCGCGCCTCGTCGCGCGCATTGTCGACCCCTGGATCGCTGCGCTTTATCCCTTGCCCAAGATCGCCCTCATTCCGCTGCTGGTCATCTGGCTCGGCACCGGGGAGCTTTACAAGATCGTCATCAGCGCGGTGACGGCGTTCTTCCCCATCGTCATCAGCACCTATGCCGGCATCCGCCAGACCGATCGGGGGCTGATCAAGGCCGCGCAGGATCTTGGCGCCAACCGGCGGCAGATCCAGCTGAAAGTCGTCATCCCGGCGGCCATTCCCAGCATTTTTGCGGGGCTGCAGCTCGGCATGGGCGTGACGGTCATCCTGATTGTCGCGGCCGAAATGATCGGCAGCTCCAGCCAGAGCGGCATGGGCTTTTTGCTTATTCAGTCCGGACAGGTGATGGAAACCGAAAAAGTATTTGCGAGCCTGGTGGTGCTTGCCGTTGTCGGTGCGGTTATCATCAAGCTGCAGCAATGGATCGATCGCAAGGTTGCGCCCTGGACCGTCTATCGAGATGGGCACTGAACGACAAAGGGGAGGATGAGATGTTTCCGAGACTATTGGCACGGCCTTTGGCTGCCGCCGCAACGATCGCATGCCTGGCGCTGTCAGGTCACGTTGCGCGTGCGGATGATGTCATTCGGGTCGGCGAAGGGCCCTTCATCACCGGCGGCGGTTTCTTCGTGGCGAATGAACGCGGTTACTTCAAGAAAATGGGGCTGGATATCCAGATCAAGAAATTCAACGACGGTGCGCTCGCGGTCCCGGCGATTCTGGCAGGAGAGCTCGACATTACGCTGATGACGGCGAATGCCAGCTTCTTCAACAGCGTGGCGAAAGGCGCGCCTTTGGTGATCGTGCTGGATCGTGGCCATAACCGGCCCGGCTACGGGTATCTCGCGGTCAATGTCACTCAGGAGCTCTATGATCAGGGCGTGCATTCCGCAGCGGACTTCGCCAGGCTCAAGGGCAAGAAGATGGGCGTCGGTGCGCTTGGGAGCATCAATCAATATGACACTGCCCGCGCATTGCAGAAAGCCGGGCTCGATCCGCGCAAGGACGTCAACTGGATCGTGGGTGTGTCGCAGCCCGATCTGATGAAGATGCTTGGGCAGAAACAGGTGGATCTGACCGACCTTGCCTATCAGTTCGGCTTCTTCGCGCAGAACAACAAATGGGGACCGATCGTCGCCAACGGGGATCAGATCGAGCCGAACAGCTCGATCGGGGTCTATGCCGCAAACAAGAATTTTGTGAAGAACAAGCGCGATGTTCTCGTGCGCTTCGCCATGGCCTATCTTCAGGGCGTCAAGGAATTCGATGCGGCGGCCAAGGCGCCCGATGCAAATCGCGACATTCTCGAAATCCTGGCGAAGAACACCTTTCTCAACAAGCCTGAACTGATCAAGGCCATCGCGCCTAACTGGTCGTACACCAGCGAAGACGGCATTCCACCCATCGACTCGATCATGGCAATGCAGGATTACTGGGCGGACTATTTCACGTATGTCGAGAAGAAGGCGACGCGCGAGCAACTGTTCGACCTGTCGATTGCAGAGGAAGCAAGGAAGCGTCTTGACGCTGAAAACCCGTTCGCCAGATAGCCGTCCGCGGCGAGCCGGTTGCGGGGCGGAGTTCGGCCGGGCCAGGCCGGCCACGTCCCCGCTTCAGCATTGAGGAGGATCAGGTGGAAAAGACATTCATCCGGGGTACCTGGCAAAAGCAGCGTGCGTTCTCGCCAGCCGTCATTACGCAAGGCACCCAGCGTACGGTCTGGATCGCAGGACACACGGGCGCGAAGGACGACAGCGGAAAATCGCTGGCCGGCGATTTCGATGCGCAATGCCGCCAGACATTCCGCAATATAGAAAAGACACTGGCCGAGGCCCGCTGCGCATTGAAGGACATGGTGACCATGACCGTCTTTCTCATCGACGCCCGGTATACGACCCGGATGACCGAAATTCGGACCGAGATATTCGGCAGTGATTTCCCCGCAAGCGCCGCAATCACGGTGTCGGGCTTCGCCGATCCGTCAATCATGATCGAAATTCAGGGTGTTGCGGTGACGGCCTGAAGGACGGCTGCGGGGGACAGGGCTGCCCATCGGCGCCATTTCCAGGCAGCCAAAAATCCGCAGCGCGCATTGGAACTCTACGCCCGACAACCCGGTTACCTGTGGGGGCATGTCCGGACCCGGGAGGGTTGCGGATCAATTCGACATGACGGCCGAGTCAGCAATGCCCTCGAAGGCTATTTCAAGCGCGAAATCCGGTCTGCGCCGCTCCGAGCCCGCCTCGGACCCGCACAGTCTCATCGACAATTTATGCATCAATACGATTCGAACCCTTTCAATGGACGCCGTGCAGCAGGCGAAGTCCGGGCATCCGGGTACGCCCATGGCGCTGGCGCCCGTCATCTATACCCTCTGGCAGCACTTTCTGCGCTTCGACCCCGACGATCCGCACTGGCCCAATCGTGACCGGTTTGTCCTGTCGAACGGTCATGCGTCGATGCTTCTTTACGCGATGCTGCATCTTGCCGGGGTGAAGGCGGTTGCCGAGGACGGTGCCGTTCTGAACGAGCCCGCGGTCAGCCTTGAGGACATCAAGAAGTTTCGGCAGCTCGGCGGTAGGTGCCCGGGCCATCCTGAATATGGCCTGACGACCGGCGTCGAGACGACGACCGGCCCTTTGGGACAGGGCTGCGGGAACAGCGTCGGCATGGCCATGGCTTCCCGCTGGCTCGGCAACCATTTCAACAGGCCCGGCTTCGCAATTTTTGATTTCAAAGTCTACGCGATGTGCAGCGATGGCGACATGATGGAAGGAGTTGCCAGCGAATCTGCTTCACTCGCTGGCCACCTCGGACTGGGAAACCTCTGCTGGATATATGACAACAACCGGATCACCATCGAAGGCAAGACTGATCTCGCCTTCAGCGAGGACGTCGGCGAAAGGTTTCGCGCCTATGGCTGGATGGTTCGCAAGGTCGGCAACGCAAACGATACTGAACAGTTGGGGCAGGCGCTTGACGGCTTCCGGCAGGGGAGTGACGCGCCGACCTTGATTATCGTGGATAGCCATATCGGCTATGGCGCGCCGCATAAGCAGGACACAAGCGCCGCTCACGGCGAACCGCTCGGCGATGACGAGGTGCGGCTTGCCAAGCGAAGCTATGGCTGGCCCGAGGACGTCAAATTCCTCGTTCCCGAAGGCGTGAAAGACCATATTCAAGAAGGGGTCGGAAAGCGCGGCCGCCGTCTGCGAGACGCGTGGTTTGCGAATGTCGAATCTTATGGCGCGAAGTATCCGGAGCTTGCGGAGCGCCTCCGGCGCCTCGACAGGCACGAGCTTGCCGACGGCTGGGATTCAGAGTTGCCGGATTTCCCGCCGGATGCCAAGGGCATGGCAAGCCGGGAAGCATCCGGAAAAGTTCTCAACGCAATCGCAAAGCACTGCCCGCTGCTGATATCCGGGTCGGCCGATCTCGCGCCGTCGACGAAGACGAACCTCACATTTGACGGCGCCGGCGACCTTGAAAAGAAGACGTCCGGCGGCCGCAACCTGCATTTCGGCGTGCGCGAACATGCCATGGGCGCGATTTTAAGCGGCCTGGTGCTCTCGAAAGTCCGCGCGTGCGGATCGAGCTTCCTGATCTTCTCCGACTACATGAAACCCGCCATCCGTCTCGGCGCCTTGATGCGGCTTCCGGTCGTTTATGTGTTCACGCATGATTCGATCGGCCTTGGTCAGGATGGCCCGACGCATCAGCCGGTCGAGCAATTGATCGGGCTGCGTGCAATTCCCAACCTCATTACGATCCGGCCTGCCGACGCCAACGAAGTGAGCGAGGCCTGGCGAGTGATCATGGGCCTGAAGGATCATCCCGCATGCCTGGTTCTCAGTCGTCAACCGTTGCCCACGCTGGACCGCTCGAAATATGCCAAGGCGGACGGATTAAGACGCGGCGCTTACGTGCTCGCCGACAGCTTTGGCAGACCGCCGGACATTATTCTGATCGGCACGGGCAGCGAAGTATCCCTGTGCCTCGAGGCGCACGAGGCGCTGGCGATGGACCGGATCGCGTCACGTGTCGTCAGCATGCCGTCCTGGGAACTGTTCGAACAGCAGGATCGCCACTATCGCGATCACGTATTGCCGCCGGACATCTACGAGCGTCTGTCGGTTGAAATGGGCTCCGTGATCGGCTGGGACCGGTATGTCGGTCATCGCGGCATGAGCATCGGCATGCACGGATTCGGGGCGTCGGCGCCGCTAAAGGATCTGCTCCAGAAATTCGGTTTCACGCGGGAAGCCATTGTTGCTGCGGCCAAACAGCAGATTGCCGGGCGTTGAGGGAGTCAGATGAAGTCTGAAAAACCCAGAGAAAAAGGAAAGAAGCCGGGCGCCAATCCTCTTGTCGCCCTGCACGATGAAGGGCAGGCGGTATGGCTCGATTTCCTGTCGCGGCGTTTCCTGGCCGAGGGAGGCCTCAAGCGGCTCATCGAGCACGACGGGCTCACGGGCGTCACGTCGAACCCTTCGATCTTCGAAAAGGCAATCGCCGAAAGCAAAGACTACGATGCATCGCTGCAATCGCTCGAAGCCGGCGGCGACCTCGATGTGATGGCGCTCTATGAGCGGCTCGCGATCGACGACATCCGTCACGCCGCAGATGATCTGCGGCCGGTTTACGACAGGAGCGGCGGCGCCGACGGCTTTGTCAGTATCGAGGTTTCCCCCTATCTCGCGATGGATACGCAGGCAACCATTGCGGAAGCACGTCGGCTCTCAAAAGCAGTCGATCGGCCCAATCTGATGGTGAAAGTGCCCGCCACCAAAGCGGGTCTGCCGGCAATCCGCCGGCTCACCGGCGCCGGAATCAATGTCAACATTACATTGTTGTTTTCGCAGCAGGTCTATGAAGATGTCGTCGAGGCCTATCTCGGCGGTCTGGAAGATTACGTTGCGCAAGGCGGCGACCCACATCGGGTTTCGAGCGTGGCGAGCTTTTTCGTGAGCCGCATCGACGTGGCAGTCGACAAGATTGTCGAGGAAAAGCTTCATGCGACGCGCGATGCGGAGAAGCGGAAACTCATGGCGACTTTGCGCGGCGAAGTCGCAATCGCGAATGCGAAGCTCGCCTATCAGCGGTACAAGCGGCTTTTTTCCGGTACCCGCTGGGAAAGACTGAAAGCAAAGGGAGCGCGCGTGCAGCGGGTTCTTTGGGCCAGCACCAGCACCAAGACGCCGGGCCTCAGCGATGTGCTCTATGTCGAGCGGTTGATCGGCCGGGATACGATCAATACGGCGCCGCCTGCGACACTGGACGCGTTTCGTGACCACGGGCATGTGCATCCGACGCTCGAAGAGAAAATTGCCGAAGCCGAGCGGACAATGGCCGCTCTGTCGCAGAGCGGCATCTCGATTGATGCGGTGACGAGCAAACTGACTGAAGACGGCGTGCAGCAGTTCGCTGATGCTTTCGACAAATTGCTCGGCGCGCTTGCCGGCAAGCGGGCGCAGTTGCTTGGAGCAAAGCTCAACAGCCAGCAGATCAAGCTGCCGGATGACCTCAACAAGGCGGTCGATGCGACATTGAAGGATTGGCAGCGGTCCGGAAACGTCAGACGGCTTTGGGCCGGCGATGCCAGGCTTTGGACCGGAAGCGACGAAGATCATTGGATTGGCTGGCTTGATATTGTGGCGAGTCAGCGCAAGCGTCTCGGCTCCCTGAAAGAGATTGCTGACGATGTGCACGGCGAAGGTTTCATGCACGCCGTCCTGCTGGGCATGGGTGGTTCGAGCCTTGGGCCGGAAGTGCTGGGAAAGACATTCGGCCACCAGCGTGGCTATCCGGAGCTGATCGTGCTGGACTCGACCGATCCCGAGCAGATATGCGCTGTCGAAGCCGCAATCGATCTCGCAAAGACGCTGTTCATTGTGTCGAGCAAGTCCGGCAGCACGCTCGAGCCGAATGTTCTGAAAGACTATTTTTTTGAACGGGCGAAGAAAGCATTGGGCGCGGACCGGGCCGGATCGCATTTCATCGCAATCACCGATCCCGGCTCCGGATTGGAGAGGGTCGCAAAAACCGACCGCTTCCGGCACCTCGCATTCGGTGTGCCGAGCATTGGCGGGCGATACTCCGTTCTTTCCGATTTCGGGATGATCCCGGCGGCGATCGTGGGCCTGGATATCGACCGGTTGCTCGAAGCGGCGCAGCGAATGGTGAATTCGTGCGGCGCGGCGGTCCCGCCTCGCCAAAACCCGGGGGTCGTGCTCGGCGCAGTTCTCGCCGAAGCGGCTCGATCCGGGCGCAACAAGGTGACAATCGTTGCTTCACCTGCAATTTCCTATTTCGGCGCATGGCTCGAGCAATTGCTCGCCGAATCGACAGGCAAGCAGGGCAAGGGAATGATTCCCGTCGACGCCGAGCCGGTCGCCTCGCCGGAAAACTACGGAAACGACCGGCTGTTCGCCTATATCCGGCTAGCGGGAGAAGCTGATCGGGCGCAGGACAGCGCCATGACCGCAATCGAACGGGCAGGAAATCCCGTCATCCACATCGATGTTTCCGACCGCTACAATATCAGTCAGGAATTCTTCCGCTGGGAAATGGCAACGGCGGTGGCAGGCGCAGTTATCGCCATCAATCCGTTCGATCAGCCGGATGTGGAGGCGAGCAAGGATAAAGCCCGCGCCCTGACGGACGCCTATGAAAAAGGCGATGCCATTCCCGCGGAAAAGCCCGTTCTCAAGGAGAACGGAATAGCGATTTACGCGGATGGTGACAGCGCCAATATCATAAAGCGGGCGCCCGGCGGCGCGACGCTGGAGGGTTCGCTCAAGGCGTATCTGGGACAGCTCCGCAGCGGCGACTATTGCGCGCTTCTTGCGTATATCGCCCGCGACAAGGCGCATGAAAACGCGTTGCGGGATATCCGCGTCGTCATTCGCGACGCCAAGCGGGTCGCAACCTGCGTCGGTTTCGGACCGCGGTTCCTGCATTCAACCGGACAGGCCTACAAAGGCGGGCCGAACACCGGCGTGTTTCTCGAGCTTACCTGCGACGCCCGCCACGATCTTCCGGTTCCGGGTCACAAATACAGTTTCGGAACGGTCATAGCGGCGCAGGCGCGTGGAGATTTTTCCGTTCTCAATGAAAGAAAGCGGCGCGCAATCCGCGTACACTTGGGCGCGGACGTCAGCTCCGGGCTGGAGCATCTGAAGGCCGCGTTGCGGCGTGCATTGGTTTAAAGGATTTTGACGGATGCAGATTGCAATTATCGGGCTTGGGCGAATGGGCGCCAATATTACGCGCCGGTTGCTGAAAGCCGGCCACGCATGTGTGGTGTACGATGTCAATGAAAAGTCCATGGCGCCTCTTGTCGAGGCCGGCGCCACCGGGGCGCGGTCCATGGAGGAACTGGTTGCGGCCCTGAAGCCCCCGCGAAATATATGGATGATGCTGCCGGTGGCGATCGTCGACAAGACGATCGAAGATTTGTCGAAGGGGCTGGCCGCCGACGATGTCCTTATTGACGGCGGAAATTCACACTATCGCCACGATATTGATCGTGCCAGGGCTCTCAAGCCCAAAGGTATTCATTATATAGACGTTGGGACAAGCGGCGGCGTCTGGGGCCTCGAACGCGGCTACTGCCTGATGATAGGCGGCGAGCCGTCAATCGTGCAAAGGCTCGATCCGATTTTTTCCGCGCTGGCGCCGCCCATCGCGGCTGCGCTGCGCACGCCAGGACGCGAAAAGAAGCCGACAAGCGCCGAGCACGGCTATCTGCATTGTGGACCCAGCGGGGCGGGCCATTTTGTAAAGATGGTCCACAACGGCATTGAGTACGGGATCATGGCCGCCTATGCGGAAGGCTTCAACATTTTGCGCCACGCCAATATCGGCGCCGAACGAGGCGCCGACGACGCTGAAACGGCGCCTTTGCATGATCCCGATGCCTACCGGTACAAGCTTGACGTCCCGGAGATCGCCGAAGTCTGGCGGCGCGGCAGCGTCATTGCTTCCTGGCTGCTCGACTTGATCGCCGATGCGCTGTTTCACGACCCCGAGCTTTCCAGGTTCGAGGGCCGCGTGTCGGATTCCGGCGAAGGGCGATGGACAATCAAGGCTGCGATCGACGAGGGCGTGCCTGCGCACGTCCTGAGCAGTGCGCTGTACGAGCGATTTTCTTCGCGCGGCGAAGCCGATTTTGCGGGAAAACTTCTTTCCGCGATGCGATACGAGTTTGGCGGCCATGTCGAGCGCGGAGCCAAAACCTGAATATTGAGGGCCTGAAATGCCGGCAGCGTTGTCAGATTCACTGGTTCTGTTTGGTGCGAGCGGCGATCTCGCTCACAAGAAAATATTTCCTGCGCTTTACGAAATGTGCAAAAGGGGAAGGCTCGACGTTCCGATTGTCGGCGTGGCGAGATCGGGATGGACGCTCGATGCCTTCAAAAAGCACGTGCATGACGCCATCTGCAAAGCCGACCAGTTCGATGAACGGCTGGCTGCTCGCTTTATCGGCCTCCTGCAATACGTCGACGGCGATTACCGCGATATCGAAACCTTCAAGGCGATGCGGTCCGCGCTCGGCAAACGCGAGCGGCCGCTCTTTTATCTCGCAATTCCGCCCAGCATGTTTCCGACCGTCGTGGAGAGCCTTGGAGTTTCGGGCTGCTCGAAAAACGCGCGGGTCGTCGTCGAAAAGCCTTTCGGCCGCGATCTCAAGTCGGCGCAGGACCTGAATCGCACGCTGCACAAGGTCTTTGCGGAGGGGGCCATTTTCCGGATCGACCATTTCCTGGGAAAAGAGCCGGTGCAGAACCTGCTTTATTTCCGCTTCGCAAACTCATTCCTGGAGCCGCTCTGGAACAGACACTATGTGCACAGCGTGCAGATCACCCTGGCCGAAAGCTTCGGCGTCGGCACGCGTGGCAGGTTCTATGAAGAAGTCGGCGCCATTAGAGACGTCATTCAAAACCATCTCCTGCAGATTGTCGCGATTCTGGCCATGGAATGCCCGATCAGCAGCGAGAGCAACTATCTGCGCGACGAGAAGGTCAAGCTGTTCAACTCCATCCGGCCTCTGAACAAGTCCGAGCTCGTGCGCGGGCAATATCGCGGCTACCGCGGCGAGCAGGGGGTGGCGGCAAATTCCGACGTGGAGACATTTGCCGCGCTGCGCCTTCATGTCGATTCATGGCGCTGGCATGGCGTGCCGTTTCTGGTGCGCGCCGGAAAACGGCTTGCGGTCACCGCAACCGAGGTGACTGTCGATCTCGACCTGCCGCCGCAGCAGGTCTTCAAGGCCGACAATGCGGGGCGCTCGAACTATTTCCGCTTCCGGCTGTCGCCGGACGTCGTCATCGCGATCGGCGCGAGAGCCAAGGCCGCAGGTGAGGCGATGTCCGGCGAGGACGTCGAGCTCAATGTCATGCATCAGGCCGCCGAGGAAATGGATGCCTATGATCGCCTGATTGGCGACGCGATGAGAGGCGATCTCACGCTGTTTTCGCGCGAAGACAGCGCCGAGGCGCAGTGGCGCGTTGTCGACTCGATTCTCAATTCCGATACGCCCGTCTATGGTTACGATCCGGGCACCTGGGGACCGTCACAATCGAGCGAGATCGTGCGCGGTATAGGGCCCTGGCATGATCCGGTCGTGCAGGGCAGCCGCGTGGCAACGGCGCACGCGGAAAGGCGAGCGCAAAAGCGGGCATGACCGTGGCCGCTCGTTCCGGAAAATCAGGGCGCAGGCACCGCAATATCCTGGTCATCGATGTCGGCGGCACCCACGTCAAGATGAAGTTGAATGCGCAGTCCGGACGGCGCGAGTTCGAATCAGGTCCGGCATTGAGCGCCAGTGCGATGGTCGCCCAGGTGTTGGATATGACCAAGGACTGGAAATACGACGCCGTATCGATCGGATATCCGGGCCCGGTTGCCGGCAACCGGCCGATCACGGAGCCATACAATCTCGGAAAAGGCTGGATGGGATTCGATTTTCACAAGGCGTTCCATCGGCCCGTCAAGGTCATCAATGACGCGGCAATGCAGGCTCTCGGCAGTTACCGCGGCGGCCGGATGTTGTTTCTGGGTCTGGGCACGGGTCTGGG
>DATEKG010000184.1:0-2516 GCA_035277565.1 Pseudolabrys sp. | reverse complement strand
CTAGCTAGTTTCTGTCGCGAAACGCGCGGATTGAATGGCGGCGATCCAAGTTATCTCGATGGATTGGGCACAAAATGCCAATAGAGGCCGGCATCGGCAAGCCCCGGACGGGTGATTTTCGAGCTTGGCTCGGTATTGCTTGGCAAACGTTCAGCTCGAGACACGTTGAGCCGCGGCGGTTCTGATCTGCCGGGAAGCGGGCCTGCGCGCGTCGGTCAAGCAGCTCTTCGTCTGCGAGGCGACTGATCCGTCAGGAGTGCCGCGATTCTCATGAGGTTGTTGGCGAGCACAGCGGCGCCAACCCATAATTCGAAGCGGTCGCGTCCTTCGGCGAGACAGCGCTTCATGCCGCGGCCTCGGAACAGCACCGAGATGCGGCCCTCGATGCCGGCGCGAAAGCGCTGACCATTCTTGAATGCGGCGCTGCTCTCGTACGCTTCGCGCCGCGGTGTTCTCTTGCCGCCCCGCTGCGGAATGCACACCAGCTTGACGCCAGCGTGCTTGCACGATGCCAAGTTCTGCTCACTGAAGAAGCCGCGATCCGAGCCATACAGCTCCGGAGCCCGGCCAAACGCTTGCCGGTGACGCTGGAGGGAAGATGCGACGTGGACCTCGTCGGGCGGATTGCCTTTCAGCACCTCGTATTGCGTAATCAGGCCCTGTGCGCTCTCGGCGAGAAAGACTTTATGGCCGAACTCGATCGGCGTGCGCACCTTGCCGCGCTTGATCAGGTCGGTATGGGGCTCGAAGATGGAATAAATCTTCTCGTCGGCAGCCACCTGCTCACCAAAGAGCACACGACGCCGTGCCTGATCGATGACACGATCTCCCAGGTGGCAGAAGTGCTCGATCTGCCCGCGCAGCTCCTCGATGGCCATGTCGGTGAACATGTCCTTGCCGCCCATCGTGCGGGTCCTATCGAGCCCCGCGCGCGCGTTTCCTACGACCTCCTCGGCAATGTCGATGAGCACCCGGTATGTGCGGATCTGCTGCTCGTGACGCTGCCTCGTCGTCATGCGCTGGATCTCGTACATTCGCCGCCGCGCCGAGCGTGTGCGATCGCAAAACCCCTTGATTCGTCGTAGTTCCAGCGCTTTGGCCAGACGGCGGACCAAGCGTGTGACGACGCGGACCACATCCCATAGCAACGTGTTGTCTGTCGGATGATGAATGTCGGTCTGCACCACCGTAGTGTCGACCCGCAGCTTCGCACCGTCCTCCAATCCGAGCTCGACCGCCGCCCGAACCACCAGGTCGTTGACTGCTTTCAGCGTCTGTGGCGTCAGACGGACGAAGCCGCGCTGGAAGGCGTCGTGCTTCGGCACTGGCGCGCAGTAGAAGTCGGTGAACCGGCGCAGCGACAATCCGTCCGCGATGCGCTCCCGCAACTCGCGATAGTCCCAGTTCTTGAGCCGCATCAGAACCAGCGAGCGCAGAACCTGTGTCGCTGTCAATCCGTGACGACCGCTATCGGGCTGCTTCAGGCCACGCACCAGATCCCGCCGCACACGCTCGATGATGTCCCGCTGATCGTCGAGAAAGCCGGATATCGCCTCCAGCAACGGCTCCAGGCGAATGCTCCGATCGCGTTGCCGCATCAGCTCCCAATCGGCAAAGCTGATCTGTCGCGCCGTCGCTCTCACATCGCTCAGCTCTTCTTGCTCTTGGATGCTTCGACGCGCTCTCGCTTCAGCGCTTTGATGTATCGCGGTGCCGCCTGGTGCAACAGATCCTGCAGAGCGCGCCCGTTGTCCAGGCTGCGCTGAACCTCCGGCACAAGCTCTTCCGGCACGTAGACGGCAACACGACGCCCGTTCGCGCGACCGTAGAGCACATAACTTTGATGCTGTTCGCCAGACCGGCACGCCGGGCAATTCTTCCGGATGCACCGGTTACGACGAAGGCTCAGCGAACCCAGAAGCGCAGGCCACAGATTCGTCGATTCGCTTCGCAGCCAGCGCGCGACATCCGAGGGCGATTCCGAATCAACGTGCTTCATATCAAGCATGTGATATTATGCACATGTACAGTGCAAGAAAAAGCAGACTCGGAAATCGCGAAATAGCCCTTATTCTAAAGGCCAAAATGTCTTTCGCGACAGAAACTAGCTAGCCCCCAAACCGCTTGGCGCCGAGCAGGCCGCGATAGATGCCGATGTGGGAGCCTTCGATCGGAACGGCGCCGACGGCCTTGGCGTAGTAGTCGGCCGGGCCCACGCCGCCGATGACGGCGTAGCCGTAGCCGGCCTGTTTCATGTCCTCGAGACAGGCGAGCAGCAGCGCGGTGCCGATGCCACCCTTCTGTGCGGCCTGATCGACACCGGTCGGCCCGAAGAAATTGCGGCAGGCGACGTCATGGCAAGCAAAGCCCAATATCGTGCCCCCCTTGTGGGCGATGAAGCAGGAGACAGGCTCGCGGCTGAAGGCGACGTCGGCTTCGCTCGCCCAATAGTCGGAGAAATTTTCCCGGATCCAGGCGATCACGATGTGCTTTTCGGGCACCAGCGCGCGGCGCAG
>DATEKG010000183.1:0-5556 GCA_035277565.1 Pseudolabrys sp. | reverse complement strand
TGTGACGCCGCGCGCGCGCGTTCCGGCAATCGGCCGTATCGTGACGGTGTCGCCCGAAACCTTCACAAGGATTTCGGGGCTTGAGCCGGCAATGGAGAAGTCGCCGAAGTCGAGAAAATACAGATACGGCGATGGATTGGTTCTGCGCAGCGCGCGATAGAGCGAAAATGGCGGCAGGCTGAACGGAGCTTCAAATCGCTGTGCAAGCACAATCTGAAAAGCATCGCCCGCCGCAATATATTCCTTGGTCTTGCGCACCATTTCCTTGAATTCGCCGGGCGTCGTGTTTGATTTCGGCGGCACGTCGAGGGGGCCGGTCGCGTTTTCGGCCGGAGCCTTGTCGAGCGGCCGGTCGAGACTCTCGACAATGCGGGAAAGCCGTTCTGTAGCCCGCAACAGCGCGGACTTTGCGTCCGTATTCCTGTCGGGGCGAACCGGCGTTACAACCGTAATCGAATCCTTCACGGCATCGAACACGACTATGATCGTTGGCCGCAGCAGCACCGCGTCGGGAATTGCGATCGGATCGGGACTCGGCTGCGGCAAGTCTTCCATAAGACGAACCATGTCGTAGCCGAGATAGCCGAACACGCCGGCGGCCATCGGCGGCAAACTTTCAGGCAGATTGATGCGGCTCTCGGCGATCAAGGCGCGCAGCGCATCGAGTGGCGGCTCCGGACAGGCAACATAGGAGTCGACTTTGGTCCGGGCGGACCGGTTAATTTCAGCCTTCGCGCCGCGGGTCCGCCAGACGAGATCAGGGTCGAGGCCTATGACGGAATAGCGCCCGCGAACGGCGCCGCCCTCGACGGACTCAAGCAAGAAACTGCTTGCTTTGCCGCTGCCGAGTTTGAGATAGGCAGAAACCGGCGTTTCGAGATCGGCGACCAGTGTCGTCCACACGACCTGAGCTTCGCCGCGACCGTAGCGCTCGGCGAATAAGTTTTCCGACGGCTCGATCTGCATGGGACGAACTATTGCTGTGTCCCGCCGCCGACAACCTGGTTGAGCGCCGACTGATTGACATTCACCCCGAAATCGCTTTCGAGCCTGCCGATATATTCGGTGAGAAGGTCGTCCGAATAGGAATTTTCGAGGGTTGTGGTGACGGCCTTGCCCTGGGCGGAGTTGGGGTCGAGCGGCGGATCGGTGACATCTGTGACCCGAAAGACGATACGGTCGGTTTCCTTATCGCCTTCGGATGTGCCCGCCGAGCCCTTCGGCGTTCGAAAGACCGCTTCGACGACTTTCGCCGGCACAAACCCCGCCGCTTTTCCCCGCTGCAGGTCGGTCGCGTTTTGCACCTTGAGCCCCGCTTCGTTCGCGGCTTGCTCGAACGATGTGCCCGCTTTGACCTTGGCAAGAAGGTCGTCCGCCTTGGCCTGGAGCCGCCTGGCGATTTCGTCATCGCGCCAGCGTGTCGTGACCTCGCTTTTGACTTCATCAAGCGAACGCTCGCGCGACGGCGTTACACCGGTCACGTCGTAGTAGAGGTACCCGCCATTTGGCAGCTGGAGGGCGTCGGTATCCACTCCCACATCGCTCGAGAAAATTGAGGTGATGAGATTCTGCGCCGGCGGCAGGCCTGCCACCGGCTTGCCGTCGGGTGCACGTCCTGAACGGTCGATGGCATCAATCGAGATGGCTTTGAGTCCGAGTTTTTTGGCGGCTTCTGCCAATGTCGAGCCCGCTGCGCGCTCATCCTCGATTTTATCGCGGAGAGCGCCTACCTGGTTTCGCGCCCGGCTCTCGGCAAGCTCGCGTTTGATCTGCGCGGCCATCTGGTCGTAGGTTTTTTCTTCTCCGGGTTCGATCTTCCCGACCTGCAAGAGGACCGTGCCGAAGCGGCCTTTGACCGGCGCGCTGGTCTCTCCCGGCTTGAGTGCAAAAGCCGCCTCGGCAATCGCCGGGTCAATGATATCGGCCTTGCTGACCATTCCGAGATCGGTGTCCGACTCCTTGAGTTTTCTCTCCTTGGCGATGTCGTCAAAACTTGCGCCTTTGGCAACGCGATCGCGGGCCGCCGCGGCTTCGTCGGCATTCGGAAAAACGATTTGCCGGACTTCCCGCTTCTCCGGCTTTCCATAGCTTGCCTTGTGCTGCTCGAAGTAGGTCTTCGCATCCGCATCACTGACGGCGTCGGGTTTGGCGAGATCGGCCGGCGAAAGCGGGAGCAGAGTGACCTTGCGGTATTCTGGCGCGCGGAAGAGCGCTTTGCGTTCGTCAAAATATTTGTTCAGGACCTCGGGAGTTGGGGTGGGGATGTCGCCGGCCTGAGCTGTCCCAAGCGACACATAGTCGATCCTGCGCTTTTCGTTCTGATACTGGTTGAGCATCGCCAGTGCGGTTGCCGGCACCTTGATGTCGCCCGCGACGGCCTGGGCGACTTGCTTACGCAATATTGAGCGTCGTTGGTCCTCAATGAAGCGAGGTTCCGTGAATCCTGCCTGACGAATGATCTGCTCAAAGCGATCGCGGTCGAACTGGCCATTGAGGCCGCGGAACGACGGATCGGCGGTAATACGTTTGGCGATTTCGGCGTTCGACAGGCCGAGGCGCAACTTCCTGGCCTGTTCGTCCATTGTGATCTCGGCAATCAGCTGGCCGAGAAGCTGACGGTCGATGCCGCGGGCTCTCGCCTCATCGGGAGTGATCGGGCGGCCGACCTGGCGGCCCAGCTGCTGAAGACGTTCGTTGTAAAACTGACGGAATTGCTCGATCGAGATTTCGGTGTCGCCGACCGTCGCAACAGAATTGAGGCCGAACCCGCGAAAAATGTCGCCGATACCCCAAATTGCGAAACTGATGACGAGGAAGCCCATGACGGCGGCCATGAGGCCTTTGCCGAGCCAGGTCGAGGACGCTTTATGCAGACCGCGAAGCATGCGCGCTTTTTCTTGATCCAGGATGCCGGTTGCGTGGATTGGCCGCGCCTGTCTAGCCCAAGCGCAGCGCGCGCACCATAGTGAGGGGGGCAACTCCTTGCAACACAAGAAGGATCGCCTTTAGGCCGCAGTGCACTGGCGCTGCCTGACCGGGTCTGATAACCGCACAAGGAAAGGTCAGAAGATGGCGGCGGCCGGGGTCATTCCACTCGTTGCGGGCAACTGGAAAATGAACGGGCTCGCCGCATCGGGCGTAGAGCTCGCCAAAATCGTTGCCGGAGCGCCGGCGCTTGCGGGCAAGGCCGATATGGTGGTGTGCCCGCCGGCCACCTTGATTGCGCTATTTGCCGCAGCTACGCGCGGATCACCAGTGAGGATCGGCGCGCAGGATTGTCATTCCCAGCCGGCAGGCGCCCACACCGGCGACATCTCAGCCGAGATGCTGGCCGATGCCGGCGCTTCCGCCGTCATTGTGGGGCATTCGGAACGCCGGATCGACCACCACGAAACGAACGCCCAGGTCCGCGCAAAAGCACAGGCCGCGTGGCGCGCCGGGTTGACCGCCATTATTTGCATCGGCGAGCAGCGGTCGGAGCGGGCCGCGGGCCGCACTCTGGAGATCGTCGGGGAGCAACTTGACGGTTCGGTGCCCGCCGGCGCGGCCGCGGCGCAGCTCGTGATCGCCTACGAACCGGTTTGGGCCATTGGAACCGGCCTGACGCCGACGCCGACCGATGTGGCCGAGGTGCATGATTTCATCCGCAAACGCCTCGTCGGCCGGTTTGCGGCCGGTGCTGAACGGGTCAGGATCCTCTATGGCGGTTCCGTTAAGCCAGGTAATGCCCGCGAGCTTCTGACGATCCCTAACGTGGACGGGGCGCTGGTCGGCGGCGCCAGCCTGAAAGCCGCGGATTTTCTCGCTATTGCGGCGGTTTACCGATAATCCCGCGCGGGGTGGAAAATCTCACGGCGATCGTGTAGAGACGCCGTCGAATTCCTATATAGCCAGTCGGGGCCGCCCGGGCCGGAAGCCCGGACCGCTTTGGCTTGAACGGATATTGGAGCGATGCAGCACGTCGTTATCGTCATTCACCTGATGCTTGTCCTGGCGCTGATCGGCGTCGTGCTGCTGCAGCGTTCCGAAGGCGGCGGGCTGGGCATCGGTTCGACCGGCGGGTTCATGACGAGCCGGGGCACGGCCAATGTGCTGACCCGTGCGACTGCGATTCTTGCCGGCCTGTTCTTTGTGACAAGCCTCATGCTGTCGATCCTGGCCGGGGTTGGCCGTAACCCCACCTCGATCCTGCAGGGCAACCGGAGCCCTTCGAGCCCGCCGGGCACACCGGCGCCATTGGGCAGCGGCGGCGGCCTCCTCAACCAGCTGCAGGGCGCTAAGGCGCCATCGGCCCCGGCGGCGCCGTCGGGCCCGCAGGTTCCACAGTCAAAATGAGCAATCACACGGAGGGGTCGGAAATTCCGGCCCCTTCCGCTTTAGAGGTCGAATGACGAGAGAAAATCCGGGGCAAGTTGGGAAAAACCATGCGGATCGTATCGCAACCTGTTGGAAACCTGACGACTTATCGGACTGCACACAGCCGCAATGCGGCTCTGAGAAATTCGCGCTCGTCGAATCGATTCGCGGAGGCTAAAGGTTAGGTCCCATGGCGCGGTATATCTTCATCACCGGCGGCGTGGTTTCATCACTCGGTAAGGGGCTTGCTTCGGCGGCGCTGGGAGCGCTTCTCCAGGCGCGCGGCTACAAAGTGCGGCTGCGCAAACTCGATCCATATCTAAACGTCGATCCAGGTACGATGTCGCCTTACCAGCATGGCGAGGTCTTCGTCACCGACGACGGCGCCGAAACCGATCTCGACCTCGGCCATTACGAACGCTTTACCGGACGGCCGGCAACGCGCCACGACAACATTACGACGGGTCGCATTTACCAGGATATTCTCGCGCGCGAACGACGCGGCGACTACCTCGGCGCGACTATCCAGGTCATTCCGCACGTCACCAACGCGATCAAGGACTTTATCCGCGAGGGCAACGAAGGGTTTGATTTTGTGCTGTGCGAGATCGGCGGCACGGTCGGCGATATCGAAGGTCTGCCATTCTTCGAGGCAATCCGGCAACTTGGAAACGACCTTCCGCGCGGACATGCGGTCTACATTCACCTCACATTGATGCCGTTCATCACAAGTGCGGGCGAGCTCAAGACCAAGCCGACGCAGCATTCCGTAAAGGAGCTACGCTCGATCGGTATCCAGCCGGACATCCTCCTTTGCCGGACCGATCGCCCAATTCCGGAAAGTGAGCGACGCAAGCTGGCACTGTTCTGCAACGTGCGCGAAAGCGCGGTGATTGAAGCCCGCGATGTCGACAACATCTATGCGGTGCCGGAAGCCTATTCCGCGGAAGGTCTCGATGCTGAAGTTCTCGCGGCATTTGGGATCGAGCCTCGCCAACCACCGGATCTGGACCGCTGGCGTCTCATCAATGAGCGTGTGCGCAGTCCGGAAGGCGACGTCACGATCGCGATCGTGGGCAAGTACACCGGGATGAAAGATGCCTACAAGTCGCTGATCGAAGCCCTCTCGCACGGCGGCATCGCCAACAAGGTGAAGGTGAACCTCGACTGGATCGAATCCGAGGTCTTCGAAAACGAGGA
>DATEKG010000182.1:0-3734 GCA_035277565.1 Pseudolabrys sp. | reverse complement strand
TGGCTCCGCACGCTCAATATCGAGCATCACCAGATCATGGCTGGCACCGATGCCTCGATGGCTCCAGGCTTCGAGGACCTCGAGGCTCTCAAGCGATCGAAACAGGCAGGGGACTATTGGGCTAAAATCAATCATAAACCCGAAAAACAGGCAGCAGAGTGACAAGTCAGGCAACAACAACGGCTCCCGCGGCGTCTGCGCGGCAAACCACCAGGGACGAGCCACGCATTCGCGTACGCGGGCTCGGCAAGCACTACGGCGCGCTCGAAGTCTTCCGTAATATCGAGTTTAATGTCGGCGCGCGCGAGATTGTCGCGATCGTCGGGCCGTCGGGCTGCAGCAAGACCACTCTTTTGCGCTGCATAGACGGTCTTCTCCCCCACGACTCCGGCGAGATTTGGGTCGGCCAGGAACGCGTCACCGAACCGATCGCCGGTGTCGCCATGGTCTTTCAGCACTTCGGTCTCTTTCCGTGGAAGACCGTTTTTGAGAATGTTGCATACGGATTGCGGATGGCTGGCGCAGCGAAGAGCGATGTCCTTCGAAAAGTACCAGAGTTCATCAAGCTCGTCGGCCTGAGCGGATTTGAAAATGCATTTCCGTACCAGATGTCCGGCGGCATGCAGCAACGCTGCGGTCTCGCACGCGCGCTCGCGGTCGAGCCAAACGTTCTGCTCATGGACGAGCCCTTCGCGGCTGTCGATGCGCAAACCCGTGAAATCCTGCAGTTCGAACTTCTGCGAATCTGGGAGCAGCGGCCGACCGCGATGATATTTGTGACACATTCGATCGAAGAAGCCGTTCTGCTTGGGCATCGGGTGATCGTGCTCAAAGGCCGTCCTTCGAGTATCCATGAAACCATTACGATCGATCTGCCTCAACCGCGTACACGCGAGACTTTGCGTGAGCCGCGATTTGCAGAGCTTCGTGAACGTGTCTGGGGGACCCTCATGCGCGAGGCCCGCGAGGCAGAATTCCAACTTGAACGCTGAACAAAAAACGAAACTCGAAGGGAGGATTCAATGATCCGCAAAGCCATGCTAGTCGCGGCGAGCTGCCTGATGTTAACGGCGGCGGTTGCGGGGCACACGCCCGCATTGGCGGAAGGCAAGAAGATCGTCGTGGCCACGCCAGGCATTCCGCCGATCTTTTCGATGACCATTGCGTATGTTGCCGAGAAACAGGGCTTCTTCAAAAAGCACGGCGCCGATGTCGAGATCAAACCGTTTGACAACGGGACCGCGGCCGCTCGGGCGGTGGTCGCGGGCGACGTCGACATGGCGTGGTCCCCGACGCCGCCTGTCATCAATCAAGTGTCCAATGCAGGCGTTCCTCTGGTCGCTGTCTATGGAATGCCGAATCCGGACTGGGTGATCGGGACCACTGACGCAGGAAAGACCTGCAAGGACATGGCCGGTCAGGACGTCGGCGTTGATTCGATCAATGGCGCGCGCTCGATTGCGCTTCGCTCGATGCTGGCGGCCGGCTGCAAGGAGATAAAGATCGACGAGGTCAAGCAGATCGCCTTGGGCTCCAGCTCCGGTTCCGCCCTGCTCGCCGGGCGGCTGCATTTCGCGGTGCTTCATCTCGACGATCTCGCCGAGATCCAGCATCAGGGGAAGAAACTCAATGTGCTGCTGGCGATGAAGAATACGAACCCCACCAGCCATTATCTGATCATGGTGGTGCGCAAGGACAACCTCGCGAAAAATCGGGACGCCATTGTGCGGACCGTCGCCGGCATGCTCGAAGCCGCACGTTTCATGCAGGACCCCAAGAATGCCGACGCGGTCGCAGATGCTGCTTCCGTGACGGGGCATAACAAGGAAGTCAACAAGATCGCGCTCGATGAATTCCTGAAGATCAATTTCTGGGCGGCGAAGGATGACGGTATGCCGCGCAACAAGATCGAGGCAGTCGCGGCGTTGATGAAGAAGATCGGTTCGATCAAGCCCGACAAGGAACCGGTGAAATTCGACGATTTCGTCGACGGCACGGTGTGGAAAGACGCCAGCGCGATGGTGAAATAACGGGTGGCCTGAGCCGGGCGCTGGTCATCGTCTCTCCGGGGCTTGCCTCGCCTCGGAGAGACAAGGTCAAGCCGCCCGCCTCCGCTGATTGGATTGTTGTCAGTGCTTCATAGCTCCATTCGCCGCAACGGCCCGCTCTGGCTGAGCCTGCTCGCAGGCGTGATTCTCTGGGAGATCATGGGACGCTCCACGAGCGCGGCCTTCATGGTGCCGTTCTCCGAAACGCTGGTGCGGCTCTGGCAGCTGATCACCCGCGGAGAATTCATCGCGCAATTTCTCGATTCAGCAAAGCTCTTCCTGACAGGATTTCTGCTGGCGATCGTTGTCGGGGCGCCGCTCGGCCTGCTCCTTGCGCGCGTCCGCACATTGCGGATCGGTGTCGAACCTTACATCATGACTTTGTACGCCACGCCGATGGTGGCACTGATCCCGTTCATTCTTTCAATGATGGGCTTCGGATTCGGTCCGAAAGTTCTGGTCGTTTTTCTCTTTAGCGTATTCCCCGTTCTCTACAATACGGTTGAGGGCGCCCGCAGCATCAAGCCGGAGCTCATCGAGGTGGCGAAGTCATATCGCTCCAGCGAATGGGCGTTGTGGCGCGAGGTGATGCTTCCTTACACGCTGCCTTACATTATGACTGGCGTACGCCAGGCGATCGGCCGGGCGCTGGTCGGCATGATCGCCGCCGAATTCTTTCTCTCCTCGACGGGGCTGGGCCAGCTCATCATGGGCGCATCGCAGGATTTCGATACTGCCGGCGTGTTCGCTTCCATTCTCGTGATCGGATTGATCGGGGTTGGCCTGACGCGGCTCGGCCTGAAAATCGAGCGCCATTTCGCGCGCTGGAGGCAATAGCCGATGACCGAGTCGACAATCGGCGCGGCTTCTGTGCGCGAGGTCAATCCCGGCGCGACGTCCGGTTCCGCGCCCGAGGTGTCGAGTGGATTTGTCCCGCGGCTGGTTACCGGCCTGACGATCCTGCTCGTCTGGGAGATTGTGGTCCGGGCGTTCGCGCCGGCCTATGTCGCAAAGCCGACCACGGTCGTGCTCGCAATTCCAAAGGTGATCGTCGATCCCACATTCCTTAAAGCCCTGGGCGCAACGCTTGCAGCCGTTTCCGAAGGGCTGGCAATTACAATCGTCGTTGGCACATGTCTCGGGCTGCTGATGGGCCGCAGCGGCACGATCGACAGGATGATCCGCGTCTACATTAACGGCTTCAATGCAATGCCCATGATCATCGTGTTGCCGCTGTTTTCCCTCTGGTTCGGCTATTCCGGCGCGGCGCGCATTGCCACCATCATTTTTGCGGCGATATTCGCAATCACGATGAATGTCGCGGACGGAGCGCGTTCGGTGCCGCGCGAATATCTCGAAGTCTCGCGCTCATTCCGGTCCGGGCGGCTGCGCATGCTGACGGATATCGTATTGCCGGCATCCATGCCCTATCTGCTTGCCGGTTTCCGCCTCGCCGCAGGCCGAGCGCTGATCGGCGCAGTCGTCGCTGAATTCTTCCTCTCCATCGGCGGGATCGGCTACTACATTCTCTATAATTCGCGGTCCTATCACCACAACGAGGCTTTTGTCGGCGTACTGCTGCTTGCCGGCTTCGGCGTTGGATTCGAACTGCTGGTGAACTGGAGTACGCGCCATTTCATGCCCTGGTACCGCCGCGACGAAAAAAGCAACTGATTTACCGAAACC
>DATEKG010000181.1:0-14219 GCA_035277565.1 Pseudolabrys sp. | reverse complement strand
GCGATCCTCGCTATCTCAAGCATGGCGATGCCGGCGCGCATGCGGCTTTCGAACTCAATGCCCGCTTCACGGTGGCGGAGCTGTTGCGCAACGGTGTGACAACCTTCATCGAGTTCGGCAGCCAGGAGCGCGTTCAGGATGGTCTGCTAGCGGAAGTCACGAAATTGGGCGCGCGTGCCTATCTGGCGCCGGGTTACGATTGCGGACGCTGGGTTGGAGACGAGAAAGGACGCCTCAAGCGCGTTCGCAACGATGAGCTCGGCCTCAACGGGCTCGCGACGGCGCTGAAGTGGATCGAGCGGCACGATGGCGCGGCAGGCGGCCGCGTGCGTGGAATCCTCGTGCCCCGCGAGGTCGAAACAGCGAGCCTCGAGCTGCTGCGGCGGACGCGGGAGGAGGCGGATGCGCGGCAGGTGCCGATGGCAACCCACGCAGCCTACAGTGTTCTCGAATTTCAGGACATTGTGCGCGAGTACCTGATGACGCCGATCGAGCTCCTCGACGATCTCGGCATGTTGCGGCCGACATTGAACATCGGACATGGCAATTTCATCGCCGATAACCCGAACTTGAATTATTCGTCCGGTCACGATCTTGAATTGATGGGCAGGGCGGGAGCGACGATTTCACATTGCCCGATCAACATCGTGCGGCGCGCGCGTGTGCTCGACAACTGGAAGAAATATCGCGACGCAGGCGTCAATATTTCGATCGGGTCGGATACATATCCACGCGACATGATCATGAATATGCGGATGGCGTCCTATCTCGGGAAAATCATGACCCACACCTATTTTGCCGCTGCCGCCGGCGAGGTGTTCGAGGCCGCAACGCTGGGCGGCGCGAGGTCGGTGGGGCGAGACGATCTCGGACGGCTGGCGCCCGGGGCGCTTGCCGACATTATTATTGTCGACCTGAGCGGGGGAAATTCTTTGCGCTACGGGCCGGTGCGGGATCCGGTCAAAAGCATGGTCGAATGCGGCGTGGGCGACGACGTCGACACCGTCATTGTCGATGGGAAAGTCGTCATGGAAAACGGAGCCATTCCCGGCGTCGACTTCCGACGACTGCGCGAGGAGGCGCAGACGGCCGGCGAAGCCATCTGGGAAACGCTGCCGGAATGGGATCCGCTCGGCCGGACCGCGGAAGAGGCTTGCCCTTATTGCTATCCGATGTTGTGATCTGCCGAAGACCTAGCCTGCTGCCCGGCGGGGTATGACCAGTGTCACCCGGAACGTTTGAACGGTTTCTCCGCGCTGATTGATGGTGCGGATACAAACCGTCACCCTGCCGCGATCGGGCCGCGAACGCGAGGGCGTTATTTCGAGCACTTCATTTTCCACTTGAAGAATGTCGCCCGCGCGCGTCGGGGCGGGCCATTTCAATTCGCCGCCGTTTCCAATAATGCCGCCGGCGAGAGGCAAACCGCCGTCGACATTCAGGCGCATCGTAATCGCGGCTGTGTGCCAACCACTCGCGGCCAAGCCCTTGAACAAGGAGTTCTCTGCGGCCTTCTCATCCATATGAAATGGCTGCGGATCGTACTGGGCCGCAAAGGCCTTGATTTGTGCGGCGTCGAGCGCGTGCGTGGCGCTTTTGAACCGCTGCCCGACCTGGAGATCTTCAAGATAATAAAGAGATTTTGACATGAGTTAATCCAAGGATAATGCGCAACGGCGTTTTCGCGCGGATACTGCCTAGCGCTTTGGAAAGCCTTCTGAATACAGACGGTATCAAGTCTCGCCGCCCCGGACGAGGTGGCAAAACCTGTCGAGGCCTGGAGATCAGAGCGTCATCGGCTTGACGCGGATTCTGGTAGTATGCGAGCGGCCGGCAGGGTTCAATTTCGGGCGTGTGTGAAGCGGACACGAGAGGAGATCGCTATGGCAAATTCCACGAGAAAAGAGGAAGGCCCGGGGAAAAACGGAACGAAAGTTGCGGTTGCCTGCCAGGGTGGTGGAATGCATGCGGCCTTCGCGGTTGGCGTGTTCAACGAAATCCTCGAGGCCTACGGGAAGAAGAAATTTGAGCTCGTGGGTTTAAGCGGAACCTCCGCCGGCGCCTTATGTGCCCTGATGGTCTGGTATGGCCTCGCTCCGAAGAAAAATTCCTCTGACTCACTTGATGATCGCGTCAAGAATGCAGTCTCCGCGCTCAACAAGCTCTGGGATGATTTTGTTGCCCGTACGAGCGCCGAAAATTTGTTCAATCTGTTTGCACAGGGGGCGTTCAAAGCCGAAGAGGTAGAAATGCCGTTGCTCGGATTGAGCGCGGGAGCTGTTGCCCTCAATCCGTACAGCGCAGGCTACCAGGCTATCACTGCCTGGTTGCCGAGCCTTGGCATACGGAAACAATATTTTGATTTGGAGGAATTGCTCCGCGAGGCTTGTCCAAAGTTCAACGAGGTCGATTGGCCCAAGGTCACAACCCGCGTGCTGATCGGCGCCTCGGAAGTGGTCAATGGCTTCGAGACCGTGTTCGATTCCGATGTCAACAAGGATCCGAAACAGGAAGAACGTCGCTATTGGCGTGAACGTCTGCCGCTGTGCCTGTCAGGCGTGGCCGCGTCAGGAACACTGCCGGTTTTTCGCGAGGCTCAACGAATTGGCGATGGCTACTACTGGGACGGTCTTTATTCGCAGAATCCGCCCGTGCGCGAATTCATCGCTGGAACGGAGGAGATACCTGACGAACTGTGGATCATACGTATCAATCCGCAGCAATGGCCGTGGCCGCCGAAAACTCACAAGGACATCGAGGATCGTCAGAATGAATTGATGGGCAACCTGTCGTTGAACAAAGAGTTGGATTTCATTTTGAAGGTGAACGATTGGCTAGGGCAATACGAAGAGTTTGGAAAAAAACACAAGCCGGTCACCATCCGTACCATCAAGATGAATGAAAAGACCGCCGACGATCTGTCCTATTCGTCAAAGTTTGACCGCAGCGCGGATTTTATGGAGATGCTGCGCAAGCAAGGCAGTGAAGTCGCGAAGGGCTGGCTCGCCAATTGGCCAAGCCGTGAGTGTTATCCGGAAGACGCGGCATATCGGCCAATAAAACTAATAGGACCCGATTTGTCGGGAAAAAAGAAATAAATGCCCGAACTCATGGTTTGACCGCCAATCGTCACCCGCCGCTCTGTTCGGTGGTCGGGCTGGAACGGGCCGGGGCTCGGGCCGGTACCGGCTTCCGGTTCAGTAATTTACATTGTAACAATAGCTTTAATCGCACCTCATGGACGTGGCCAGATGGCGCGAGTTTATTTTGCTGTGAGACGGTGCAGGGGCAGCAGTGTCACGGGCTGCATTGGCGCAGTCCTGCACCAGACAACCGGCCTGGCTGTACTGTTGGATTTTCCGCGCCACGGTTCTTCGGTTGAGGTCGCGGGTCGACAGCAGCCGTTCGCGAATCCGGAAAGGTATTAGAGTGCCGCTATGGACGTCGCGAGCTGGCTGCGAAATCTGGGGCTAGCGCAGTATGAGTCGACATTCGTCGAGAACGCCATCGACGTCGACGTGCTGCCGGAGCTGAGCGAAACTGATCTCGAAAAACTGCGGATCCCGCTCGGCCACAGGAAACGTCTCGTCAAGGCAATCAGGGCCCTGGCTGTCGGCGGTTCTCCCAATGTGGTTGCCGGGATCACGCACGAGGAGAGTGCGCCGGCCGGACACTCATCCTTGATCGCCGCCGAGCGCCGGCATCTGACCGTGATGATCTGTGATCTCGTGGGATCGACGGCTCTATCGGCCCGGCTCGATCCTGAGGACATGGGAGTGGTGATCGATGCATTTCAGGCCACCTGCGCGCGCATCACGCTGGCCTATGACGGCTTCCTCGCTGATTTCCGCGGTGACGGGATATTGGCCTATTTCGGTTATCCCCGTGCGCACGAAGACGATGCCGAGCGAACAGTCCGCGCCGGGCTCGATATTGCTGCCGCCGTTGCAGGTCTGAAGACCCGGAGCGAAGAGCCGCTCTCGGTCCGCATTGGTATTGCCACGGGTTTGGTGGTGGTGGGGGACCTGGGTGGCGAAGGCAAGTTACGGGAACATACCGTGATTGGTGACACGCCGAGTCTTGCCGCCCGCCTTCAGACTCTGGCCGAACCGGGAACCGTCGTCGTCGGCGCTTCGACGCGCCGGCTGTTGGGCGACGCGTTCCGCCTGCGCGATCTTGGCGTTCATAAAGTCAAGGGCATCGCCGAGCCGGTCCCGGCGTGGGGGGTGCTCGGCATATCGGCTTCGGAGAGCCGCTTCAAAGCGGTTCACCCGGCGGCTCTCACTGAACTCATCGACCGCGAAGCCGAACTCGAGTTTCTTTTGAAAAGACAGCGGCTCGCCTGGAAAGGTGAAGGCCAGATCGTGCTGATTTCCGGCGAGCCCGGAATCGGGAAATCACGGCTCTTGGCGGCGTTTGAGGAGCGTGTTGCCGATCAACCGCACATAAACTTGCGCTATCAATGCTCGGCTCATCACACCAACAGCGCCCTCTATCCGTTCATTGCCCAATTGGAACGCGCGGCGCTATTCAAGGCAGACGACACATCCGAGCAGCGCCTCGACAAGCTGGAAGCGCTACTTGCCTTATCCGCATCGCGCATTCAGGATGCGGCACCGCTTTATGCCGCGCTGCTGTCAGTTCCGTTCGGTAACCGGTATCCGCGACTAACCCTCAACGCGTCACAGCAGCGTCGCCGCACAATGGCTGCGCTGCTCGATCAATTCGAGCGGCTCGCGCATCAGAAGTCCATATTGCTCCTGTTTGAGGATGCGCAGTGGGCGGACCCCACGTCCCTTGAATTACTTGATTTGACCATCGAGCGCGTGCGCCAGTTGCCGGTCCTTGCTCTCTTTACCTTGCGGCCGGATTTCGAACCGCCCTGGGTTGGCCTCTCAAATGTCGGCACGTTGAAGCTCGGTCGCCTCGATCGCAATAACGTCGAAAGCATCGTCACGCAGGTTGCCGGCGGCTGTGCGCTGCCGGCCGAGGTGATGAACGAGATTGTGGCCAAGACCGATGGCAACCCGCTATTCGTCGAGGAGCTGACGAAAAACGTGCTCGAGGGCGGCATTCTGGTGCGGGACGCCACCGGATATCGACTTGATGGGCCTTTGCCTGCGCTTGCGATACCGGCGACTCTGCAGGACTCATTGATGGCGCGGCTCGACCGTCTGGCGCCGGTGAAGGAGATCGGCCAAATCGGAGCAGCAATCGGGCGCGAGTTTTCTTATACCTTGCTGCGCGAGGTGGTCGGACGCGACGAGACGGTATTGAAGCATGCTCTCGACAAGCTCGAAAAGGCCGAACTCTTGTTCCGCCGTGGCGAACCGCCCGAAGCCACGTATAGCTACAAGCACGCGCTGGTACGGGATGCGGCATATGAGAGTCTTCTCAAGAGCCGTCGGCAACAATTGCACGGCCAGATTGCCCGCACCATGGAAGAAAAATTTCCCGACATTGTGGTCAGCCAGCCGGAAATCGTGGCTCACCACTTCACTGAAGCCGGCCTCTCTGAATCCGCGATCAATTATTGGCTCAAGGCCGGCAAGCTCGCTCTCAGCCGATCAGCGACCGTCGCTGTCGGTCATCTCGAGCAAGGGTTGAAGCTGATTTCGGGCATCAAAGACCCGGTGTTGCGAAACAAGTTTGAGTTGCTGCTTCAGACATCGCTTGGCAATTCCCTTCGCGCGACCAGAGGCTGGAGCGATGATAGCGTCAAGCGTGCCTATACGCGAGCACTTCAGCTTTGCGCGGAGAGCGGCCTTGACGAACATACCTTTCCGGCGGTGTTCGGTCTGTGGACCTGGAATTTCCTGCGTGCAGCGCTTGGTGAAGCAAAAGCGCTTGCCGGGCAATTGCTGACAACAGCCGAAAACGTCAACCATTCAGCCTACCAAGCTCTTGCCCATCAGGCTCTCGGATTTACGTTATTCGCGCAGGGGAAACTTGCCGCCGCCCATGGTGAGCTGGAACGCAGCATCAGCCTGTGTGAGAACGCGGAGGCGGCAGAGTATTTTGAGCTTTCCGCGCAAGACCCGCGGGTTCATGCCAGGGCATATGACGGCATGACGCTTTGTTTGCTCGGCCTTCCAGATCAAGCGTTACGGCTTTGCGCTGACGCCCGTCTTTATGCAGATGCATCGCAACACCCCTTCAGCGAGGCGATGGCACGTTCCATAAGTCTCCGGGTGCATCAGCTTCGCGGCGAGGCCGCCATTGTCGCAGGACAGGCAAATGCGGCAATTGCGCTCTGCGAAGAGCATGAGTTTGTGCACTATGTCGCCATGGCCAAGATTTTGCATGGATGGGCAAGAGCGCAGATGGGCGAATTAGAGAAAGGTACCATGGAAATTCACGAAGCCCTGGAAAAAGAACGGGCAACCAGCGCCTTGTTATTTGACTCTTATTCTCTGGCCCTGTTGGCGGACGCTTATATCATGAACGACCATTACGGGGAGGCGTTCGAATTTCTGCGTCAGGCAGAATTGAGACTGGATGAAGAAAATTCCGCACACTTTTATGCGCCGGAAATTTATCGCATGCTCGGTGAGGTTTATCTCCGATCGATCAAGGATCTGGATCGCGCAAGACACTACTTTTCCAAAGGCCTCAATGTGGCGCGCGAGCAGAACGCGAGATCTCTCGAGCTCAGGCTTTGCCTTAGCATCTGCGACTTGGACGAGCTTGATAACCAGACCGACAGGTGCCGCGCGCAACTCAGCAAGGTCTACGGATCTTTTACCGAGGGCTTTGATACTTCCGATCTCGTCAGAGCCAAGGAAAGGTTGAAGGCCCTTGTTAGGTAGTCATCGCCACCGTTCATTGGACTGCTGAATTCACAAATTCCTTGTTGATCGTTTCGAGGATGTATTTCCCGTCTTCCGCCATCAGGAAATGTGAGCCCTTACATACGTGATTGGTGAATCCGCCGCGGGTGAGTGTGCCCCAGCCCGCGGAATCTTCCACGGAAACCCAAGGGTCCGAATCCCCGACAAAGCTGGAGATCGGGAAGGAAAACGGGTCCGCGGGTTCATGCTTGTAATTATAAGCCATGCGGAATTCGGCACGGATTGTCGGCAGCAATACTTCCCGCAGCTTCGGTATCTCCAACATTCTGTTGGCGGCGGGGGTATCGAATTGCCGTATGATGTCGGCGAAGATGTCGTCTGTCTGGGCGAAGGGAGGAAGCCTGGCATCAAACTCCCGATGCAGCATCATGTCGTAAGCAAGGTTGTCCTCGAATGCTCCCCGGCGCTTCAATAAGTGCGGCGGTCGTACCCCGCAGGCAAACGCGTGTTTGACGAAGTGCGCACACGCCGCGGGCAGCGCATGAAGCGTCGCGACCATGGTAAGTCCACCCAGACAGTGGCCAAAAAAGGCAGATGGCCTGTCCAGCCAGCGGGCCATTTCCGGCAACAGGCTCTCTACAAACGTATCCAGGTCGTCGACGGCTGTTTCATTGATACGTGTACCGCGTCCCGGCGGTTCGACCGCCACCACCTCTACCGCGTTAGCGAAAAGCTTCGCCCAAGCTCGAAACGATACAAGGCCGCCGCCGGCATAGGGAAAACAGAATAAACGGACTTTCGCTTCCGGATTCGGCCGCGGTGCGATGAGCCATTTTCCAGGGCCCGACGATGCGGCTATCCGGGATTGGCGGGCGGCCGGTGTAAAACCCTGCGCTCTTGCCTCGTTCGTCGACGCGTCGTCGCGTGACATCTTTTCGTTCATTCCGAAAACCGGATTGATCCGGTGGACACTTCGATCGTCAGCAGCGTCGTCCGCTTCCTGGTCCTGCGCGCAATCATTGTTCGCGATTGGAGCCTGTCCATTCCGGAGTGTTATCGCAGTCGGCACCGACACGGTTTCCGCTTTTTCAATTCCCGCAAGCAGACCGGATAAATGTTCAACAAGCTGATTGATGGTCGGTCCGCTGATGAGCCGCGAAATCGATATCAGCACGCCGAATTCATCTTCCAGGTTGTTCGCAAGCGTGACCGATCTCAATGAATCCAGGCCGACTTCGTTCAAAGGCCTGTCCGGATCGATGGGGTCGACAAAGCCGAGCTCGGCCATGATGCGCTGTTGCAGTCTGCTTGACAGTTCTTCGTGCGTGCGGGCGTACCCTCTGTCGACGGCCGCCGCCGGCTCACGGTTTGTGCGAATGGGTTTGACCGATCCGAGGGCCTCTTTCCCGTCCAGAAGCTCCGCCAGGAACGTGGGATTGCCGACCTTCCGGGCGTAGGCAGGCCAATCGGCAATTGCGACCGCTATCTGATCTGGAGCGCGCTGCATCAGGCTGTCAAAGCATTCCATGGCTCGTTCGGGAGAGACAAATTTGATGCCCAGCGATGACCACATCTCCTCGCCGCGGGCACCCGAGGCAGTAGCCAAGCCGCCCCCCGACCATGCGGACCAGTTGATGGCTGTGCCGGGCAACCCGGCGACGCGGCGATGAGCTGCGAGGGAATCCACGAAGGAATTGCTGGCGCTGTAGTTTGCCTGGCCGGCGGAACCCAACAGACTCAATACGGAAGATTGCAAAATGAAGAAGTCGAGATCGCACGATCTCGTGTGCTCGTGCAGGAGCCAGCTTCCATACACTTTGGGCTCGAACACGCGTGTGAATCTGCCCCAGTCAAGTTGGGCCAATATTCCGTCATCCAGAATGCCCACCGAGTGCACCACGCCCCTCAGTGGTGGGAATTTTCTGCTGATTGTCTGTATGAGACGGCGTACATCGTCATCACGGCTGATGTCGTTCGACACGACCTCGATCGAGACACCCTCGATTTCCTTCGTGCTGAACAGTTCTTTTAATGCGTCGGCGCTGGCGTGCCGGCCCGTCAGGACAAGGTGCCTGGCGCCTTTGCTTATGAGCCATTTGGCGACACTGCGCCCCAACATTCCCAAGCCGCCCGTTACCAAATAGGTCGCGTCTCCCCGGATCGGAGGCAACCGCGCGGCGAGTTTCGAAATGGGGTGCCGGAGGAACCTCGCGACGTGGCGTTGATTGGCGGCGGAGATGGCAATCTGGGCTTCACCATCCGGATAGAGCAGTTCCGAGGCGAGCGCACCGATATCCGGGATCTGATCGCCGTTCAGCTGCAGATCAATCAGCCCGCCCCAGATGCCGGGGTATTCGATCGCCGCCGTTCGCCCTAAACCCCACAGGACGGCCTGGACCGGATCGACATGCTGGTCCTGAGCTTCCGTCTTTTGCGTATTCGCGGTCACAAACCAAAGGCGCATGCCATGGGGGTGGGTCGACCGGGCTTCAGAAAGTGCATGCAGAATCGCCAGCGCGCCGCGACACATCATCTCGCTGCCGCTCTTTAGTCTTGCGAGTGTCAGGCCATCGATCAAAGGGGCATCCAATCCCCACAGGTAAATGAGACCGTCGCAGGGCAGCGACTCGCTTGCTGCGAACTCAGCGAGCAACTGACGAAATTCCTGCGGTTGCCTTTCGTTCGCGGTCCAGGTTCGGGCACCCTGTCGGGCAAATGCGTCACCTCTGAAGACAATGTGACCATGATGACCCGCGGCTTCCAGCTTGCCGGCCAGCGCCGTGCCGACACCCCTTGTATCGGAGAAGATCACCCAGCTTGCCGGGGCGCGACCCATTCCCCGATTAGCGGGTTGTTTGTCTTTCGCCAGCCAGACGGGCCGATAGAACAAGTCGTCGGGACTGCTATCCGGCTGCTGCAGTTTGCCGAGCGGCAATAAGCGCACACTCAATCCATCAAGGTCTGCGACGGGCCGGTCCGCGTCGTCATAAACCTGAATGTCGATGACCCGCGTATCGTCTTTATCGACGCTGCGCAGCCGCGTGTGCACCCACGCTTTATCGACCCCGTCCTGATAGCAGCGGAACCGTTCCAGTGCGACGGGCAAATAGGATTCATGGCGATCGCAATCTTCCGTGTCGCCACCGTCGAGCAGGAGAGGGTAGGCATGCAAACACGCGTCCAAAAAGGCGGGGTGCATCAGATATTGCGTGTCTGCCAGACCGTCCGGAAGCCGCACTTTCGTGAGCGCCTCGCTTTGACCAAGATACAATTCGCGAACGCCCTGAAAGCCAGGTCCATACTCAAGCCCAAGTTTGTTCAGCCGGCCATAGAAATCGGCGACAGGCACAACCTGCCGACAGCGCTCACGGACCTGCTTCGTTGAGAATGCCGATCGGGGAGCCACCTCCGACTTTCGTAAGGTGCCCGTCATGTGTGTGCGCCAGACCTTCGGGTTCTCGGCGTCTTTGCTCTCGAGCTTGAAGCTTGCTCTGTCGGCGGTGAGCGGTTTGAGCGACACGCGCACGTCCCGGTCATCCCCGTTGGCGAACGGCATTGCCTGGTGATGCATCGCATTGTCGAAACTGATCCGCGATGTGCCGAAATGCATCCGGCCAACGGCCGTGGCCGCCTCAAGTTCGGCCGTCGTCGGCAGGACTATGGTTCCGGCGATCTTGTGATCGGAGATGAAGCTTGCGCGATGCACTCCGTAGCGCCCTTCATAATGCGTCTCATTTGACGAAAAATCCGCGCGCGCTCCCACCAGCGGATGGATTTGTTCGATCGCCTTCGGCGCTCTGTCAGTATGAATTGTTTCATCCTCAATCCAGTAACGTCGGCGCTGGAAGGGATAGGTCGGCAAGGGGACCCGATGCCATGAGGCGTCAGCATGCACGGCTGCCCAATTCAAGCTTTGACCGGCGAGATAGAGCCCGACAAGCATTTCGGCAATCGAGTCGGCGTCTGATTTTCGGCGGTTCAGGGCCGCGATCCAGCTCGTGGACTTGCTTCGTCCTCCAAGGCATGCCTGCGCAATCGGTAGCAGCGCCGGGTGCGGACCAATCTCGAGAAACGTTCGGCATCCGAGCTCGGCAAGTGCGCGCATCCCATCCCCGAACCGCACCGCCTCCCGAAGATGCCGGCGCCAATAAACCTTGTCGGGCGCGGATGCCATCAACTCGCCGGTAACGTTGGAAATGAGCGGGACTTCCGGCGGCTGATATTTGATCTCGCCCGCAATATCTTGCAGAGCGTCGAGGATCGGCTCGGTACGGGCCGAGTGAAAAGCATTGGAGACCTGCAATTCACGATAGGTGATGTGCCGCTGGTTGAGCTCGTCCAGCAGCATCCGCAATGCGTCGCGATCGCCGGATACGACTGTATTCAGTGGTCCGTTGGTCGCGGCTACGGCAAGCTTCGGAGCGGCCTTGTCGATCAGCGTGCGCACGACGGATTCCGAGGCGAAAATTGCGGCCATCGAGCCGCCGCCCGGCATTTTGTGCATCAGCCGTCCGCGGGCAACGACGAGACGCATTGCATCTTCAAGCGTCATGACGCCCGCTACACAAGCGGCGACAAATTCCCCGAGGCTGTGCCCGATCACTGCGTCCGGTGAGACGCCCCAGGACTTCACGAGTTCGGTCAGGGCATATTCGACCGCGAATAGCGCAGGCTGCGTGTAGTCCGTGCGATTGACCAGGGCATCGGGCCCGTCCGCAGCAAAAATTACCTTGAGCAAGCCGTCCTGGAGATGGGTCTGTGCCAGCAGATGGCAACGATCCATGGCGGTCCGAAAGACCGAGTGCTTGCGATACAGCTGCGCGGCCATGCGGGGGTACTGCGCGCCCTGACCGGAGAACATGAAAGCGATCGGTGCGGCGGTGGCGCGCTGGAAGCTCGGTGCAGTCCTGGTTTTCGTTTGCAACCATGTCACGAGCTGCTTTTTGAGCTCTGTGACCGATCGGGCGGGCGCCGCAAAGCGGAAGGCAAACTGGCTTCTGCTGATGTTGGTCGTGTAGCAAACGTCGCCGATTGGTGCATCGGGATTATCGTTCAACCATTTCAGCAGTTGCTCGACTTGAGCTACCAGCGCCTCGGCGCTTTTGGCGGAAAGAGTAGCCAGGCACGGAGCATTCGTCTGCGACGGCTTTGCGGTCACGGCGATCGACGGCGCCTCCTCGAGGACTGCAAAGCTGTTCGTGCCGCCGATGCCCAGGCTGTTCAACGCAGCCCGCCTCGGTGTATTTGTGCGCGGAAACTCCCGTAGCTTGGTGTTTACGTAGAAAGGCGATGACGCGAAGTCGATCGCGGGATTGGGGATCTCGTAATTGATGCTCGGCGGAATTTTTTTGTGATGAAGGACGAGCGCCGTTTTGATCAATCCGGCAATTCCTGCCGCTTGCTCCGGATGTCCGATATTCGCCTTCACCGAGCCGACGGCACAATACTGGTTTCGCTTTGTCTGCTTCCGAAAGGCAAGGCTCAGCGCTGTAATTTCCAAAGGGTCGCCGACAATCGTGCCGGTCGCGTGACATTCGACGTAGCCGACGCTATCGGCGTCTACCCCTGCCGCCTCCAGCGCGTCGGTCATCGCCCGAGCCTGCTGACCGAGACTGGGGGCGGTGTAGCTGCTCTTGGCTGAACCATCGTTGTTCGCGCCCGTCCCTTTGATGACTGCAAAGATGTGGTCACGATCGGCAATCGCTTGCTGCAGGGGCTTGAGCAGCACGGCGCCGACGCCGCTGCCGAAAATGGTTCCTTGGCCAACAGAGTCGAAGGGGCGGCAATGTCCGTCAAGGGAATGGACGTTGCGCCTCTCGGCCAGGTATCCCTCGGTTTGCGGTATTCGGACGACCGATCCTCCCACGATCATCATGTCGCACTCGCCATGCCTCAGCATCTGGCAGGCCTGGTGAACCGCCAGCAGGGATGATGAGCATGCCGACTGAATCGTGAAGCTGGGACCCGTGAGATTGAATTTGTAAGAAACCCGGGTACTCAGGAAATCTTTGTCGTTGTTGATGTGCGAAATGCTCGCCGTCTGGCCGGGAAGGTCGGCATGGTGCAGCTTCGCCAGGAGATAGCTGGTGACAACGCCGCCGCACGTCGCCAGCGCGCCAACTTTGCCGGGACAATTGGCGGGATCATAGCCCGCGTTCTCGAATGCCTCCCAACAAACCTCCAGGAAGAGGCGGTGCTGTGGATCCATCAGCGCCGCGTCTTTCGGGGAGTACCCAAAGAACGACGCATCGAACATTTCGACGTCGCGCAATATCGGCGCCGCCTTCACGTAATTTGGGTTGGCAATCAGACTTGGGTCGACGCCCGCTGCCAGAATCTCCTGATCAGAGAAAAAGGTGACAGACTCGATGCCCTGACAGAGGTTGTTCCAATATTCGTCGGGTGTTGCCGCGCCGGGAAATCGACATGACAGGCCGATTATCGCGATGTCGGAATTGTGCTGCCGATCCTGCATCGGAACAACTCAACCTTCACCACCACTTGTACTGACGCGATCCTAAATTTCATCAGCCGGATTGCCCAGCGGACCTCCCGCTGGTAGCGCCGTTCGATTGATACTCCTTACGCAGTTTTTCCAGCAAATCGGACGCGCCTGCTAAGACCGCTTCCTGGGCTTCGATAAAAGCAAATGAGCCAGACACGAATTTCGGGAAAATTTCTGCATATGTGTCTTTAATTCTCTGTCCAAGGTCGGGATCAGAGAGATTTCTCCACTGTCCCGACGGGTCAAAGATCATCAAAAGGGCTTGGAGCTCACGCGAAGTCAGATTCTCGATCGGCCGGATATGACTGGCATCTTCGATGCCCTTTTTCATGATCGCGAGAACGTCTCGTTGAAAGGATAGCCAGGGGAGTGCGAGCAAGATGAAATTTCTCAGCACGCGGCCTTCCGGATTTTGGGCATTGTCGATGCTGCTGCGGTTATCGTCTGGCATCGGGACCACTTTCCGCTGGTATAGTGATACTGATTGCTCGGTTGGGAACGCCGGAAACGCCGCGCTTCGGGGCAAAATTAGACCAAATGCGTTTCATCTTCCGCCCAATTCGGAGTCGGCGGTGAAAATATACAAAACGTAATACGGTACATTTTGCCTAACGTTTCAGCAATGCCAGGGACTGAGGTCGCCATCGCTTTGTCGAGCCCGCCAGGCAACGGGTGCATGCCCGCCCGCTAATACAGCTGCCTTTGTGCCTGCCGAATGCCGCCAGGCGCGTCGGACCGCAAAGCAAGGTTAAGCTCTTCGTTCCCGCCGGCGCGCTTCAGTCCGATGGCGGCGATGCCTCTTCGCCGCCGAAGTGTGCTTGCGCGGAATCGTTGCGCACCGCGAAAGGCGTGTGAGCGCGACTGCATGTATGCCATCCTTTGCAAAAAATGGTGGCCGTGGCCGTCCGGTGAGCGGATTGATA
>DATEKG010000180.1:0-5231 GCA_035277565.1 Pseudolabrys sp. | reverse complement strand
TATTCGCGTAACAATCCCCCGTTGGAAAAATGCCACGCGGCGTGACAATGCAGGCCACGCCCTCACCAGGCCGAGACAATGATGTTGAGTGCTGGCTGCAAAGTCACACCGCGGATACTTTTCTCCGGCGTGGCTTGGCAGAGCATTTTCAGGTCTGCTAGACGACCTGCGCGATGTTTGTGTTTGTTCACGAAAGGAATGCCATGTCGATCGGATTTACTGTTCGCTCCACTTTTGCCGCCGCGTCCGTCAGCGCCCTTTTCGCAATGACGGCGCCTGCCCACGCAGCCGTCCAGGTGGGAATGCTGAGTTGCAGGAGCCCGGAAACGGCAACCTATGTCGTTGTGTCGGCACGTGCATTTGACTGTGTCTTCACGCCGAGCGCAGGCGGCGCAGCACAGCGATACCAGGGGGTCATTCACCGCATTGGCGCGCAAATCGGTATCAGCGGAGGGTCAGCGATGGGTTGGGCCGTCTTCGCGGCGACCCGCCACGTCGGACCGGGCGCACTCGACGGAAGCTATGTCGGCGTTTCCGGCGGTGCCGCTGTCGGCATTGGCGGCTCTGCAAACGGCCTGGTCGGAGGGGCGGATAACGCTTTTACCCTTCAGCCGATCAGCCTTGAGGGAGAAACCGGGCTCAATGTCGTTGCTACTGTGACCGGACTCGACCTCCAAGGGGCGCGGCCGGTCCGCCATCATCGCCGCCACCATCGCTGATCAGCGCGAAAATCTGAACCTGTGGATGCCCGCTCGCGAGCGGGCATTCGTTTTTTGGCCCGTCACTCACGGTCGATCGTGACCGGTTAGCAGCCCCCATTTGCAACCGTCCCGGTTGACTTGCGTCAAAGCGGCGGCGGTCGTCCGACCCTATAAAGCATCGAAAAGGTGTGTCAGCATGGATACGATCAACCGTCTTTCGGACATCCTGGTTGCGATCGCCAGGTTTGTTGTTCCACCGCCCCGTCGCTTTACGTGCGCCAACTGTGAGCGCAATGCCCGGTGCGGATTGCCGCCCAGCGATGAGTGCATTTATGCGCTGATGACAATGGAGGGTGACAGGGAAAGCCGCAGCCGGCCGCCAAACTTTCTCTATCCAGCCGTCTGGCCGCGCTGATCGCTGCCGTCAGGGGACGAAGACGAGAAACAGGAACGTCGCAAAAACGACGATGTGAACCAGGCCGGCAAGGATATTGGTTCGGCCGGTGCCGAATGTCAGCACGCTGATAAAGAGTGTCAACGCCAGTAGCAGCGTGTCGCGGGCGGACAGGCCGATTTCAATCCGCTTTCCGATGAAGATATTGGTGATTGCCACGGCCGGGATTGTCAGGCCGATTGTCGCCAGCGACGAGCCGAGAGCGAGATTGAGGCTTTTCTGCAAGGTGTTGTTCAGCGCCGCACGGACGGCCGTGATGCTTTCAGGCGCAAGCACGACGATCGCGATGACGATGCCGGCAACGGCCGGCGGCGCTCCGATGTGCGAAATGCCGATTTCAAGGATAACCGCGAATTTTTTCGCGATGAGAATGACGCCACACAAGGCCAGAAGAAGAAAGACAGAGCTGAGCGCGACCTGCCGCGGCGACGGAATCGCGTGAACCGTTCCCTTGCGCGCAGTTTCCGCACGGAAATAATTTGTGTGCCGTGAGGTCTGGATAAACAGAAAGGCGGCATAGAGCACGATTGTTATCGTGCTGACAAAGAGGAGCTGCCCGTTGGAAAAATATGGTCCGATTGTCGTCTCGGTATAGTTGGGAAGGACAAGAGTTAGAATTGAGAGCGCGCCAAGCACCGTGAGATAGGCACCCGCGCCCGACATCTGGAATTCCTGCTCGTGATGGCGCAGGCCGCCCCAGAGAACGCATAGTCCGACCAGACCGTTGCAGACGACCATGATGACGGCGAACACCGTGTCGCGCGCGAGCGTCGGAGAGCTATCCGGCGTCAGCACGATCGATTCGATGAGCGCCACTTCGATGATTGTGACCGCCAGCGTCAGGATCAATGTTCCGAAAGGCTCACCGACGCGGTGCGCAATGATGTCGGCATGATGGACGGCGGCGAAGACGGCGCCGAGCATGATGATGATCATGATCGTGGAAAAGATGACTGCCGAAACCGACGCCGACTGGGCGCCAATGTCGTAACCGGAAAGCCAGGTCAGCACGATGAATGCGATCGCCAGGATCGGGAACACGATCGATGTCAGCGGCGGGTTTGACTGTACGGCCATTTGGGTGCCGGAATTACCTGACCCGGATCAGCGTTGCCGCTTTTGTATCGCGCAAGTTGGGGGCAGCCCGCAAGCCGCCGTCAGAACTGGCTTTGACGCCAGTTTCTCGCATCGGTGCTGAAGTCGGGCTCGTAGCTGGCCATGGTCGGACGATGATGCTTGCCGATCAGCTTTTTCCGATGGTGGTGTGCGACGGATTTTACCCTGGGTCCGTGTCCGTCCGACGCGGGAGACCGTGGCCAGGTTTCCTTGGCCGCGGCCGGCGTGGCTGTCAGTTCAGGCAGGGATTGCGGATGTTCACCGGCAGCGACGACCTGAACCACATGGTAGCCGTGCTCCTTGAGCTCCTTGAGCAAGGCCGGAAGCGCGAGTGCCGTCGCCGGGTGAATGTCGTGCAGCAGCAGGATGCCGCGGCCCTTTTCATTCAGGCGGCGCATCGCCCGCTTGACGATCTCGGCGGCGCTGATGTGCTTCCAGTCGTCGGCCACCACGTCGGCGCTCCAGATCACCAGCGATTTCGACGCGAGATAGGTTTCGACGCTGTTCGTCCGGCCGAGCCCGGGAATTCTGAAGAACGGCGAGAGCGCCTTGGGATCGCCGAGGGCGGAATCGACGGATGCGATGCCGTCATTGATCTGGCTTTCGGCTTTTTGCTCGCTCAAGCGTTGAAAAGCAAAGGGATGGTTCTGGGTGTGAGTCCCAATCGTATGGCCAGCATTGTAGATGCGCCGCACAATCGACGGATAGGCTCGCGCCATCTCGCCGACCAGAAAATAGGTCGCCTTCACACATTGCGAGTCGAGGGTATCGAGTACCGAATTGGAATAGGGCGGTATCGGACCGTCATCGAAAGTGATCACCACCTCATGATCGTTAAGGGGCAAGGCTTCAGGATATTGCATGCTGCCGATGCGGGCGAACTCGCCCGGATTGATGGTCAGGACGCGGCTCGTTCCAAGCGCGTCCGGATGACCCGGGCATGTCTCTGCCGCAGACGCGGCAATGCTTCCCAAAAGCCAAACGGCTAAGACAAATACACTGCGCATCAGGCCTCCCGACCGCGCGCCACTGCCTCTCGTTGGAGGCACCCCGACGGTAAGGCCGGTGACATTAAAGGATGCTTACGCGGTGTGAATGCGGGAGTGCCTTATTTTCCAGGGAATTCAAAGGAATTCCGCAGAGTGAGGTAAATAAGCGACGCTTTGCTTAACGTTAGCCGGCCGGGATCACATGGACAATGCGGTAACCCCGCCGCTTGAGCTCGCGCAGGAAGGCCGGCAGCATGCGCGCCGTCTGGGTTTTGGTGTCGTGAAAGAGAACAATCCCGCGGCCGGCCCGCTCGATGCGCGACAGGATCAAGTGCAGCTCCTGGTCGGGCGCCATGGTGACCCAGTCGCTCGCCCAGACATCGGCCCCGAAAACCGCGAGGCCTTTTCGGTTTGCCAGGTCAAGGAGCGGGGCGCTGGCTGCGAATCCGGGGAACCTGAAGAAACGTGTCGTCTGGCCCTGAAGGGGTTTGCCGTAGGCCGCCGTCTCGTCGGTCTTGATGCCGCGATCCATTTCGGTTTCTGCCTTCGCCAGACTCATATGGCTGAGCAAGGGGTGGGAGAAGCTGTGGTGGCCGAGGCTATGGCCCTCCGCCAGCTCGCGCCGGGCGAGCTGCGGATGAGCGGCGACATTGCGGCCGAGCAGGAAGAACGTCGCCTGCACGCATTCCGCCTTCAAAGCGTCCAGCACTTTCGGCGTAGTGCCGGGCCAGGGTCCGTCATCGAATGTGAGCACCAGCTCTTTCGTATGCAGGGGCAGTGTCGTCGGAAATTGCTTGCGGCCGACCCGTGGCGTGCCGCTCACATCAACGCGCAGAACGCGTTCTGTGCCCAGCGCCTGCGGCTTGCCGGTGCAGCCGGCGGCAAGGCTTGCGGCGGAGGACAAGGCAAGGAGGATCAGGGCGAAAAGCAGACGGACCATCGTCTCTCCCATTGCAACAGGAGCGGGGTCTCGGCAAGCCCATACGGAATATCCACCGGGTCGATGAGTCCGGCGAGTTTTTGTTGAGCTTTCAGTCGGTAAAAGTTTGCCCGTTGCCGCGAAGTGGGCGTAGAAGCATCGAGCCCTCCTGCATCCCACCGACAGGGTTCGGTATGCTCGATCAAGACCAAGAACAACAAACAATCGAAGCCGACGCGGCGCAATTGCCGCGCAATAAGGACGGCTCGATCCGCAAGGTCTTTGTCAAAAATGTCGCGCGCAAGATCGATGCCGCAGATGCGGCCGGCTTACGTGACGTTGTGGGCAAATTTCACGAGTCCGACATGGGCGCGCTGATCGAGGTATTGCCGCCGGAGCAACGGCCGCGTCTTGTCGAATTGCTCGGAATCGATTTCGATTTCACCGCTCTCACCGAGGTCGCCGATGCGGTGCGCGAGGAGATCCTCGAAGAACTGCCGCCGCATGCCGTCGCCAAGGGCGTGAGTGAAATCGAATCCGACGACGCCGTCGCGATCCTGGAAGACCTTCCGAAGGACGAACAGGCCGAGATCCTGGAGCAACTGCCGCAGCCGGAGCGTACCGCGCTCGCACGCAGCCTCGACTACCCTGAAGAATCGGCTGGCCGGCGCATGCAGACGGAATTCATCGCCGTGCCGCCAAGCTGGAATGTCGGCCAGGCGATCGACTATTTGCGCGAGACGCAGGAGCTGCCGGAGCGCTTCTTCGAGGTCTATGTCAGCGATGAAAACGGCCGCTTCCGCGGCGCCGTCCCGCTCGACCGGCTGTTGCGCAGCAAGCGGCCGGTGCCAATCTCCGATCTGATGGAGCCGGAGCGCCGGCGCATCCGTGCGGACGAAGACCAGGAAGAGGTGGCACGCCTGTTTCAACGTTACGACCTCGTGGCGGCCCCGGTGGTCGATGCCGACGACCGGCTGGTCGGCATCATCACTTTTGACGACGTCGCCGACGTCATCGAAGAAGAAGCGGAAGAAGACATCCACGCCCTTGGC
>DATEKG010000179.1:0-17910 GCA_035277565.1 Pseudolabrys sp. | reverse complement strand
CGCCACAGGCGCGCGCCAGAAGTCCGGCATAAAATGGCTGAATACGATGGGCGTCGAGGCCTTCACCAAGGTCACCGGTGAGCAGCGCCGGCGCGGCGGGCGGAACCTTGGCATTGGTTCCCCGCGCGCTCACTCTGAATCCAAGATTATCTCCGGACCCGATCGGATCCACGGTCAACATGCCGCCGCGCGGAATGGCCTGTCCGGCGATCAGCAGCATGTTGAGGAGAAGCTTCACCCGGTTTTTCGCCAGAAGCGCCCGCGGCAGAGCCCAGGTGAGCTTCGTCTTTTCGTCTTCGAGGAACCCCCGCGCAATCGACTCGGCATCGCCCAGGTCTATCTGGGCGCCGGCGGAACCTGCGGCGCCGAAGGCAATGCGGCAGAATTGCAGTTTGGCCGACGCCTTTCTGGCACTGCTTTTTATGAGATCGAGCGCGAATTCCTTGGTCGCGTCGTCTTTCTCCTCTTCGAGCACCTCCAGCCCGTTAATGATTGCACCGACCGGACTGATGAGATCATGACACACCCTGGAGCACAGCAAGGCGGCAAGATCGAGCGCTTCGATCGAGGATTCGGACATGGACTCGCCTCCACTTGGTATGCACCCTGCCACGGTCAGCGAATCGGCCGCCGTGCCGAGGCGCTGGGGGTGATACACTGCACTTTTGGGTCCGCCAAGGACCGCGGGCGAGATCGCAAGGACCATCCGGCAAATGTCCAGTTCCGCGATTACGACGGCTCAGGCTGCAGAACAGCTCGATGTCCTGACCGCGATCGTCGCGCGAGCCTCCGCGCAGATCAATGGAATATCGCCGGCGACGGTCGTCAAGCGGGCGAAGGCCGACCATTCCCCTGTCACCGCGGCAGATGAAGCGTCGGAAGAGATCATGCTTGAGGATCTGGCGCGTGCCTTGCCCGGTGTTCCTGTCATTTCCGAAGAGTCCGCAAATTCGGGTCACGCCCATCGCCACGCAAGTTTCGTGATCGTCGATCCGCTTGACGGCACCCGCGAGTATCTGGCGGGCAGTGACGAATTTACCGTCAATCTCGCCATTGTTTCCGCCGGCGTTCCGATTGTCGGCATTGTCGCCGCGCCAGGGCGCGGGCAGGTCTGGCGCGGCATTGTCGGGATAAAGGCGGAGCGGCTGCGACTGACACCGTCCGGCGGCGACGGCGCGGAACCAATACGCGTGCGCCCCTGGCCGGAGGCCAGTCAGGCCGTCGCGACGGTGAGCCGGTCACATATCGACCCGGCGACCGAGGCTTTCGTGACAGCGCTCGGCCCTGTGGCTCGTGTACCATGTGGCTCGGCGATCAAGTTTTGCCGGGTCGCAGAAGGTGCCGCCGACGTCTATCCGCGCCTCGCGACGACATGTGAGTGGGATGTTGCCGCCGGTCACGCGCTGGTCGTAGCGGCGGGCGGCATTGTCGTGACGCCTGAAGGAGCGGACATGGCCTATGGTCGCGCAGAAGCCGCGTTCCGTGTGCCAGCCTTTGTTGCCTGGGGGGATTCCCGCAAAGCCGCAAAGCTCGGACGTTAAGCAGGATCAGTTGCCGATTTTTTGCGAGAGTTCGGGCCACTTGCGCTCGGCCGTATCAATAATCCGCCCCGGATCCGCAAGAAAGGCCGCTCGCGATTTCTCGCTGTAGAACAGATAGAGCCTCTGACCGACGATCGTCCAGAATAGCGGGTGACCGGGAACCGACCGGTCGCGCCCGATGGCGACGGGGTCATAGCCGCCAAAGCGCGGGGCATAGACTTCGGGGTGTCTGGCGAACGCCCCCCGGTTGCCTTCGTTGCAAAATCGCCAGACCGCGCCACCCAGATCGAATTCGAGATCTGGCCGCCCGAACCGGGCCTTGCCCTCGGTAAAGTAGGCAACAGGGTCGAAACCGCTCATGGCAAGTCCGGTTTCCGAATTGATCGCCAGCTGATAGTCGGTCGCTGCCCGCAGGCCCGAACCCGCGAAAATACCTCCTGTCAGGGCGAGCCCGAACATCAGGCGAATAAAGCGAGGCGGCTTCCGTTGCTGCCGTGCTGCAGTCATAGTTCTTGGCGACGGTTCGGTGATTCGGGACGGGCTTTCCTCGTCACTTTAGCGCCGACGGCGTGAGTAACCGGTTAAACGGGCCCTCGGGCCTCGTCATCCATGGAGCTTTTGATGCGCGCGATACTGCGCCTGGCGGCTTTGGGACTTTGCCTTTCCATGGCGGCTCCGGGGATTGCCGCCGCCCAATATCAGGCCGCACCGGCTCCGCCGCCCCCACCGCCCCCCCAACAGCATGGTGGCACGTTCACAGCCGGTGAGCTCGTACGCGAAGGCCATCATTTCTTCGGCACCGTGTCGCGCGGCCTTGCCCAGATTGTCGAAGCCGCAGTCAGTCGCTGGGGCCTGCCAAACGGCTATATTCTCGGCCAGGAAGGCAGCGGCGCCTTCGTCGTCGGCCTCCGGTATGGCGACGGCAAGCTCTACACGAAGAACGCCGGCGACCGGCGTGTGTTCTGGGAAGGCCCGTCCGTCGGCTTCGATTACGGCGGCGAAGGCGCACGCACAATGATGCTGGTCTACAATCTGCCGGCGACCGATGCGGTCTATCAGCGGTTCGCCGGCATTGACGGTTCCGCCTATTTTATCGGCGGCTTCGGTATGACCGCGCTTGCATCAGGGAACATTATCGTTGTGCCGATCCGCTCGGGCGTCGGGCTGAGGCTTGGTGCAAATATCGGTTATCTCAAATTTACGCAGCGCGCGACGTGGAATCCGTTCTGATCTCCACCACATTTACTACTTTCTGTGCTCGACTGTTCTAAACCCGCGACGGCGCGATCCGATTAGGTTAGTCTGACTCGTACCAAACCAAATAGCGGGAATGCTGATGAGTGCGCGTGAGTTGGAGGCGTATATTCCATGATTGAACCGATCATGTATTTCGGGATCGGATTTCTCTTCGCAGCCCTCATCGGTATCGTCGTCGTTCCACTTGTCCATAGCCGCGCGGTTCGATTGACCATGCGCCGGCTTGAAGCCGCAACACCTCTGTCGATGGCCGAGATTCAGGCCGACAAGGATCAGTTGCGCGCAGAATTTGCCATGTCGACCCGGCGCCTGGAGATGAGCGTCGAGCAGCTCAAAACGAAAAGCACCAGTCAGCTTGCCGAACTCGGCAAGAAAGGGGACGCAATCAATCGCCTCAAGCTGGAGCTTGGCGAAAAGACCGCAACGATTTTCGCGCTGGAAGCCCGCGACAAGACGCTGCGCGACCAGTTGCGCGCAACTGAAGAGGAATTTTCTGTAAAGACCACGGCGATGCACGAGGCGCAGCGCGCGCTATCGGACAAGCAGGCCGAGCTTGCGGGATTGACGTCCGAACTTGACGAGCGATCCGCGCTTGCCGACTCACAAAAAGTCGAAATTATCGCTCTCAAGACGCAAGTCGAGGCGCTGAAGGAACGTCTTGACGGCGCGAGCCGCGAGCTCAAGACCGTGGAGGATCGCCGCGACACCGAGCGCGTCGAGCTCAAGGCGGCAACCCAGGAATTGCAGGACGAGCGCGGCAAGGTCGAGAACCTCGGCCGGCGTGTCGCCGAGCTCGAACAGCATCTGGCCGCGCAGAAGAAGGAGGCTGAAATACTCGGCGGCCGCGCGCAGGATCTCGAGGCCTGTCTTGGCGAGCAGATGCGGCTGCTCAACCAGAGCGAATTCGAGCTCAAGCATGCGCGCCAGGAGATGGAAATGGCCCGCAAGGTCGAAAGTGACCTGAGGGCCGCCATTATCGAAATTGAACGCCGCTCGAATTCCGCGTCGCAAAACCTCAAGGGCGAGAATGCTCAACTGCAGGCCGCGGTTTCTCACATGAAGGAAGAGCGCGACCGGTTCGCCCGCGAACTCGGCACGATGAAGCGCGAAACCGAGGAAGCGTGGGCTTCGGAACGCGTCGAAAACGCACTTCTGCGCGAACGCATCAACGACGTGGCCGCAGAGGTGGCGCGCCTCGCCTCGGCACTCGAAGGCCCCAATTCGCCGATCGAGTCGCTTCTTGCCGCTGAAAGCTCGCGTGAAAGGATAGCAGCCACTCCTGCGGCTGCCGCGAGCGCAGACGTGCCCGATGCCCCCCACAATGGCGACCTCGCCGATCGCATTCGCGCCTTGCAGACGCACGCATCACGTCTGGCTCAGGCCACCGACGACAAGACGCGTAACTGAGGACGCGCGCCAGGCCGGCTTCGCTTGACACTTCCTGGACGCGCTCCTTATATCGCGCGTCCGCGACGGCCGGGCGCTTAGCTCAGCGGGAGAGCGTTCCCTTCACACGGGAGAGGTCGTAGGTTCAATCCCTACAGCGCCCACCATTCTATCTAATACTTATTTTACAGACATTTTTTACATCGCAATTCGACCGATGGCATAGGTCAATGGCATCACCCGAGTGATGCACTAACTGCAAGATACGGATCGAAGAGGTAGGCAAGACGAATACGGTAAGCTTCGGAAGCGAGACGCAGCGAACCGCCGTCAGCGTCGAAAGCATATGCGCGCCCAGCGACGATGGGCTCGAAGGACATTTCCACTCCGCGGTAAACGAGACGCTCCCCCACCCGGCCATTGACGCGGAAAACGAGGTTGAGGGCATTGGCCCCGAAACGAGCGACTTGGGCAACTTCGGCGACACCTTCAGGGTCGAGTCCTCGTAGTCGCGAGCCAGGTTTAATGTCTTCGAGTGCAACCATTTTCGCATCCCTGTCCGGATGTGGAGTTGTCCATTCAAGCCGCGACGACATAAAGGCGCGGAAACCATCGGTCGACTACTTTAATGGGAAGACCAAGCCTAACGTTGCTTCGCGTGGTCTCCGAAACCAGGTATTCGGCTTCGATTAGGCTATTGAGCACCGTTCTGGCCTGGCGCTCTTCGTAGCCGGTGATTTCTGGCGCTCGACCGCGCGAGAATTCGCCGGCGAGTATGGCTTCGCGCAAAAGCGGCCATGAACCTCGCGGTATTCGCTTGGCGCGAAGCTCTTCCTCGGCCCAAATCTGGACGCGATTGAGCAGCGCCGAGGGCTCAAGCAGGCTTTCCATGAACGTCAGCTGATCGACGCAAGTCGACAGGAAGAAATGGCAGAACTCGGTCAATGTCGCTTGGCTTAGATTTCCGCGTCCGTCGAGATCGCCACGGCGGGGTTGGTCAGCTGCCATGAGGCGGCTTTTGTATTCGGCGACGTTGCGGGCAAGACCACGCGACACGGACCAAAGCTCTGAGCCGACTTCCAGTTCCCGCAACCAGGCATGCGAGAACAGCCGCGTGACACGACCGTTGCCATCGAGGAAAGGGTGTATCCACAGCAGCCGGTGATGTGACGCGGCCACGCCGACAATCTTGCGCAACTTCGACAGGTGCTTTGCGGTGTAAGCCTCGACGAAGCGGTCGAGATAGGCTTTCAGCTCATCGGGGTCGGGTGGAATGTGGTGACCGACCTTAACGTGACGGTCGCGCAACTCGCCGGGCACAGCCTTGATCTTCTCCTTGGTGTCGGGGTTTTCAACCCACAGCAGGTCCTCGGGCATTCTTTGACAGAATTCCCGATGCACCCACAGGATGAATTCCACCGAAACGGCCTGCGAGGGTGCTTGGCCGAAGTCGATCATCCGCTGGACCTCAATGTGCGCCTTGGCCTCCAGCTGGAGGTCGCGCTTCTTCTGGTCCTGGTCGAAATCGCCAGCCAGAGCCCGGTCGATATCGATGGGGAAGGTGTTGTGACCCTCTATAAGGTTTGAGTAGTAGCAGTTCATCGACAGGACGAGGTCACCCACCGACGCCCGCAGCACCGGGGGAAGCTTGCCTGCCAGAGCGTTTGATTTGGCCACCAAGTCGGTCGCCAAATCCTCCAGGTCTTTGCTTCCTTCCTCCGGCAGTGCCGGCTCCAGGCGAGATATTGCAGTCATTTTTGCCGCTTTCTTTGCCGGAGAATTACATAGCACATCAATAACTTACTGGAAATATGCATGCAAATTTTGCCAGTTTGATTGCCGGTTCTGTTGCCGGGCTTTGATCGCGCAATATTAGTACACACGCAATATCTGCGTTTCGGACAGCATCTAGCTGAGCTTCGATTGACGGCAGGTATCCGTAGCCAGACCGAGTTCGCCCAGCGGATCAAGGGCAGCCAGCAGACAGTCTGCCGCTGGGAAGCGGGCACATCCCGGCCGCGCGAAAAAGACCTGCCGGTCATTGCAGGCGTACTGGACGTAAGCGTCGACGAGCTGCGCGTCGCAGCGGGCTACGCCCTCAAAACAGCGGTGAAGACCTTCGACGAACCGTTCCCCGTCGACGCCCTGCTGCCCGAGAGCTTCGAACGCTTCTGCGCCTACTTACTTGGATGGAGTCGCACAACGGTGAAGCCATTGACCAGGCTTGCAGCAAAGGGAAATGCCAGCCAGGCCAAGGAACTGGCCGTGGTTGTTCCGAAACATTGCGGTGAGCGCCTTACATCTTGTGTGAAGTGGAAGACACTGCCGTTGGCGTGTACTTTTCAGGCGGCAGAACTTGATACACGAAGGAAGTGGGTTTTTCGCCTGGTCCAAAAGGACCTGGCACCTTGTTTTTTATAGCAGGCAAAGTTTTGAGATATGCCGCGATCGCCAGCGCGTCCGAATGGCTCAGGTTTTTGAAAGACTCGACAGGCATCGGCGGCGCAAGAATACGGCCGTCGGGTCGTTTGCCCGTCGTAATCGCCGTTGCGATTTCTTCCTTCGTCCATTTACCGAGGCCAGTCTCCTGGTCCGGCGTCAGATTGGGGGCGTAAAAAACTCCAAGACCGGGGACCTCGAAACCGACATCCGAGCCACCAAGATAGCGCTTCATGTCGGGTCTGCCGAGAAATGTTCCGGGTGTATGGCAATCGGAGCATGGGATGACGCTTACGAGATATTTTCCGCGCTGGACCTGGGTCTCAGCGGCATGTGCGCTCCCGGCTACCAGACCGAAAGCCGCTGAAAGAACCGTGATGAAAAGCGATTGCTGGATGCAGGACATATTCTCCCTCCCCTCCGAGGAAGTCGCCCCGAGAAAATAGTACATACAAAATATCCAAATTCAATTGCCACGCTGAGCAGGAGCCGTGACTGCTTTGAGTCATTTTCGACCGAGGTCAGTGAAGTCTACCTGTCGACCGTTTCAATCCGACACCATCAACCTATTTGCGGCGTGCCGGCGGGTCGCGCGAAAGATTTTTCGACGCAAGCTCGTCGAGATAGTCCTGCCAGTAGGCGGCGTGGTTGCGGCCGAGGTCGCGCAAATAATCCCAGCCGAATATTCCCGTCGAGTGCATGTCGTCGAACTCAAGCCGCACAGCGTAGTTGCCGACCGGAAGCACCTCGATAATTTCAACGTCGCGCTTGCCGGGCACCGTCTTTCGCTCCTCTTCCGAATGTCCCTGCACCTCAGCGCTCGGGCTCTTCACGCGCAGATATTCGGCCGGCAGATCAAACCTGCCGCCGTCATCGAAAGTCACGGTCAGTGTCTTGCGGTCCTTGTGCAGGCGCAGTTCGGTCGGCCAGGTCATTTCGGTCACTGGTTCACAAACCGCACCGACCCTGCGTCCCCAAGATCGTAGCCGCCAAGCTCGGCTGCCCGGTCGGCAAGTTCCTGATTGTGCAGAAACTTGAGCAGCGCCTGCAAAGGCGGCCGGAAATAATCGCGCTGACGCATGACGATATCGAACGGCTCCCACGCAATCGGAATGAAATCGAGCCCCGCGGCATTTGCTACGGCGCGCGTTGCAATTCCCACATCGGCCCGGCCAGCGCGGATGGACTGCGCGATGTCGGGCCCGGTCGGACAGACAGGCGCAGCCGCGTCGAGCTGGTCGAGCGGGATCTTCGCACGATGCAGCAATGCAAGCAGAAGTAGCTGTGCGCCCGCACCGTTCGGGCGCATGGCCATGCGTGCATGCCGCCTGCTGACATCATCGATGGAGTTGAGCTTGAGGGGATTTCGGGGCGCAGTCAGGAAACCCTGCTCACGCCGGCAGAATGCAATCATCACTGCATCCTGCAGGTCGTTGCGGCCCTGCAGCGCGGCAACATTGGCGTCGGCATCAATATCTTCGATGGCGTGCAGGTGGATTGCGGCGGCGATCGTCTCGCCCGCCGTGAACCGCGCGAAACCGGCCTCGCTGCCGAGCGCGAGCGTGGCCAGACCCGAACCGCTCTCGCGCAAGGCCCATTCGAGGAGCGGATCGTGGCTTCCGCTGACAATAGGCGCAGCTTCGGAGCGCGGCACCCCGTCAGGCCGCGAGACGCTTGAAGCAAGCCAGTGATCAAGCTCGGCCTTGGGAAACAGCCAGCGGCCCGTGACCTTTGTGCAGGGCACGGTGCCCTCGGCCACCATTTCGTAAATCTTGCGCTCCTTGAGGCGAAGATAGGCGGCGGCCTCGGCCGTGGTGAACAACTGCATGACACCAACCTGCACTCACAAGCACCTATTTTCCTGCACTCACATGCACCTATTTTAGGATGCCAAAAACCGCAAAAATAACAAGGGAATGAGCAGCCAACCGAACAGTCGGCACTGCGGCATAAGCGGCCGGAGTTGCAATTGGCGCTCCCTAGGGGACTCGAACCCCTGTTTTCGCCGTGAGAGGGCGACGTCCTGGGCCGCTAGACGAAGGGAGCCTGGCCCTCGAATAACCCCGATCCGCCAATGCCGCAAGCTTGGTTGAACCCCCCGCGGGTGCCGGGCTCAGGGCGGAGCGAGGCGCATGCGCCCAAGCGGCCTGAGCGTATTGAGATCAAAGCTCAGCAGCTCGATTGCGCCGTTGATTTCAACAGTCAGAACCACTCGTCCATCCCCGACGGCGCTGGATAAGACCCTGGCACCAGCCGGTAATATCGCGGAAAGATCCGAAGGCGGCTGCGCTCTTTCCCCGCTCCTGAAAAAACGGTAGCCGATGATCCCGAGTACGGCCGCCAACGCGATGAATGTGGTGAGCGTGGCGGTTATCATCAGCCGGCGTACTTTGGCGACAATACGGGCTGCTTCCGGATCAATCGGTTTTTCTTGTGCCTCAGCCATTTCCAGAAACCATGACAAGCAGCGCCAGCGAGACCGTCACCATCGCCGAAAGCGAAGCGGGAATGCGGATCGACCGTGTCCTCGCCGCACACCTCGGGACGTTATCACGGTCGCGCCTGAAGGCATTGATTATCGCGGGCCAGGTGAAGGTCGCGACGCGCACGATCCGCGACCCGGCTGCGGCCGTCAAATCCGGCGACGTCGTGACGATCTCGCTGCCTCCGCCCGAGCCCGCTAAACCCAAAGGCGAGAAAATCCCTCTCGATATCGTCTACGAAGATGATGCGATCATCATCATCGACAAGCCGAAAGGCCTCGTCGTCCACCCCGCTGCGGGACATGCTTCCGGCACCCTGGTCAATGCGCTGATCTCCCATTGTGGCGCGAGCCTCTCGGGCGTGGGCGGTGTACGCCGTCCCGGCATCGTCCACAGACTCGATAAAGATACGACGGGTCTCATGGTGGTCGCCAAGACAGATAGCGCTCACAGGTCCCTTGCGAAGCAGTTTGCCGAGAAGTCCGCGGGCCCGCTCAAACGCGGTTACCTGGCATTTGTATGGGGTGCTCCGGCGCGGCCGAGAGGAACCATTGACGCACCGCTCGGACGGCATCCGCATGCCCGCGATCGTCAGGCAGTCCGGACCGATGGCCGCACCGCCATTACACACTGGGAGCTGGTGGAGAGGTATACGGATGCGCGGGGCAAGTCCGTTGCCGCCCTGCTCAATTGCACGCTCGAAACGGGCCGTACGCACCAGATCCGCGCCCATCTCGCGCATGCGGGGCACCCGCTCCTTGGCGACGCGACCTACGGTACCGGTTACAAGACAAAGGTGAGCCGCCTCGGGACAACGGCAGGAACAGCCGTGGAGGCTCTTGGAAGACAGGCTCTGCATGCCTATCTACTGAATATTGAACACCCTGAAACTGGCGATCTCCTGGAGTTCCAATCGGAACTGCCGGGCGATTTGCGTCGTTTACGTCATGCCCTGCACATGGAGAGCCGTGAAGCCGGGCGGGAGCGGCACAAATAGGCCAGCTGAAACAATGGCTTGCTGGACACCGCGATGCGCGATTGCGTCACGGTGACGTGACGGTTGGAAAGCTATCTTTCACTCGCCCAAGCCGTTATGCTGCAGTTGCGATTGAGGGATTTCGCGGTCGCAACATAGATTTTGCCGTCGGCTCGGGGAGCGGCGGCAGCAACCCGCCTGCCGATCAAACGGGGGCAAGTAAGGAGGGCGCTATCATGGCCCGTATTGCCGCACTGCCGGCACTCAAGGCCGAATCCGGCCTTTCACGTTACCTCGACGAAATTCGGCGGTTCCCCATGTTGGAACCGCAGGAAGAATACATGCTGGCGCGCAGCTGGCGTGAGCACGGCGACCGTGACGCCGCGCACCGGCTTGTCACTAGCCATTTGCGCCTCGTGGCGAAGATCGCCATGGGCTATCGAGGCTACGGCCTGCCGATCTCCGAGGTCATTTCGGAGGGCAATGTCGGCCTCATGCAGGCGGTGAAGCGTTTCGAGCCCGAGAAGGGCTTCCGCCTCGCCACCTATGCAATGTGGTGGATCAAGGCCGCGATTCAAGAATACATCCTGCGTTCCTGGTCGCTGGTGAAAATGGGCACCACGGCGAACCAGAAAAAGCTGTTCTTCAACTTGCGGAAAGCAAAGAGCAAGATTTCCGCGCTTGAGGAAGGCGATTTGCGGCCGGATCAGGTGCAGGTCATCGCCAAGCGGCTGGGCGTGACCGAGCAGGATGTTGTCGACATGAACCGCCGCCTCGGCGGTGACGCGTCCCTGAACGCGCCGATCCGCGACGACGGCGAGAGCGGTGAATGGCAGGACTGGCTCGTCGACGACGCCCCCAGCCAGGAGCGTATCCTTGCCGAGAGCGAAGAGAGCGACAACCGTCACAAGGCACTTGTGTCGGCGCTCGACGTGCTCAACGAACGCGAACGTCGTATCTTCGAAGCCAGGCGTCTCGCCGACGATCCGATCACGCTCGAGGAGCTCGCCGCTGAATTCGGCGTGTCACGCGAGCGCGTGCGACAGATTGAGGTCCGTGCATTCGAGAAGGTGCAGAAGGCGGTCAAGAGCCGTCTGGCCGCGATCGAGCAGCCTGCGGAGTCGTCCGCGATCGCTGCGCACTGAACTTCGATCCTGGTTGTCATCAGTAAAAATGGCCGGAGCGCAACAGGACCGGCCATTTGTCTTTTGTCTGGCGCCGGGCGCGGGTTTAGCGCGTCGATCGGCCGCTACTGACCCCAGGCGCGAAAGGCTTCTTCGAAGGCGCGCGTGCCGGGGGTTCCCTTTTCCATCGCCAGGATCGCGCGCTTGCCGCTTGTATAGACGACGGGGATGTCGAACCAGTCACGCTCCTTGAGCAACTGGATATTGCGCTGAACATCGACATCGACCGCCGACAACCCGATCAGGAAATACCCGTCCGTGACTTTTACCGCCAGGCCTGCAAGCGGAACGCCACGCGCCTGCTCACTCTGCTTCATCAGCACACCGGGGACATTCCCAATTCCGCCTTCCGGAAAATCAGGCGGCAGCGTGAACATGATCTCAATGGTATGGCTGGCCGGCAGCGCCTTGTCGGTGTTGCGGCGGAGCGACCAGGTCATGCGAAGCTTGCGTTCGGGGATTTCAATGTCGGCGCGGACCGCGAGCTCCGGCGCCAGTCCCGGTCCCGGCGAAACGGTTTCCGTACGCCAAAGAGCGGAGCCGACGTAGCGCTTGCCCTGCGGATCGTTCGGGTCCTCGTCGTAAAGCACCACTTTTTGAGCGACCGCCGCGGCCGGAGCGTTGGCCGTCGTCGGATTTGTGTCTGTCGATTGTCCTCCCGATTGTCCTATCCGATCGGCAATTTTCGGACGCTCAGCCGGCTGCGCCGCTTCCCTGGGTTTCGTCGCCGGCTGTGACCGGAAACTCGCGACCAGTGACGAGATGGCGTGGCGCTGCGAATAGAGGCCGCCGCCTATACCCGCCAGGATCACGGCGAGAGCAAGCAGCTTGATGAGACCGGCGTAGGATCGCGCCGGCCGCGTATACTCGTCGTCGTCGAAGGGAGCCTGGGACGGAGGCGGCTGAATATGACCAATGTCGCGAGGCTTCTCCTCAACCGTTGACGCCTCGGTAACAGGCGATGGCTCGGGTATCGCAGGCGGTTCCGGATAGTGCCGCAGCGGAGCCGGCTCGACGGGCATCGATTCATAGGTGGCGTGGGCGGCGCGCCTGGCCTCAGCGGCCGCGCCGCCGAGCCCTTCCGCCTCCGCAACCGTCTCGCGAAAGTCGCGCAGTCCGCGATCACGAAGTGACGGTTCCGGCGTCTCGCCATCCGCACCGTCGCCACGCGGCCGTTTTGCTGCTTCGGCCTCGACCTTGCGGATCGCCTCTTCGAGCGCAAGCCGCTCGCGAGTAATGTCGGTTTCGTTGAGCGCCGGTTCGACCCCGCGCAATTGGCTCACGAGCGCGGACCGTGCGCGGTCATACAGCGCGCGACGATTCTCGCCCGTGTTCCTGTCAAGACCGCCGACGGCTCGGGCGATCAAAGGATAATAGTCAGCCATTGCCAGTTGTTTCGCTGGAGCATGACCGCTCGACTTTGTTCCCCACGATCGTGCTTGGTCCCGGTTCGTGTCTTTTTTCAGCAATCATAGCTCAAACGGGTTCTTCATCAGTATGGTGTCTTCGCGCTCCGGGCTCGTCGACAGCAGCGCCACTGGACAGCCGACGAGTTCCTCGACCCGGCGCACGTATTTTATGGCCTGGGCCGGAAGCTGCGCCCAGGAGCGGGCGCGCGCCGTCGGTTCTTTCCAGCCATCGATGGTCTCATAGACCGGCTCTGCGCGCGCCTGCGCCTGCTCCCCGGCAGGAAGATAATCGATCTCTCGTCCGTCCAGACGATAGCGCACGCAGACTTTAATCTCGTCGAATCCGTCCAGAATATCGAGCTTGGTCAGCGCCAGCCCGTCAATACCACAGGTGAGTACGGCTTGCTTGACAAGGACGGCATCAAACCATCCACAGCGGCGTGCACGCCCGGTCACAACTCCGAACTCACGCCCGCGCTCTCCCAGCGTCTTGCCGACCGCATTATCCATCTGGTCCGTCGGAAATGGTCCGAGGCCCACTCTGGTCGTGTAGGCCTTGCAGATGCCGAGCACATAGTCGATCGCATTTGGACCAAGGCCGGAGCCGGTCGCGGCCTGAGCGGCAACGGTGTTTGACGAGGTCACGTAGGGGTAGGTGCCGTGGTCAATGTCCAGCAGCGCCCCTTGCGCGCCCTCGAAGAGGATACGCTTGCCCTCGCGCCGCTTGCCGTCGAGCAGCGACCACACCGAGTCCATGAACGGCAAAACCCTGGGCGCGATTGCGGCGAGATGCTCGTAGACCGCTTGCGGTTCGATCTCCGCCAGACCGTAGCCGCGGCGCAGCGCGTTGTGGTGCGCCAGCAGACGTTCGATCTTTACCCGCAGCGTCAGAAGATCCGCGAGGTCCATAAACCGGATGGCCCGCCGGCCGACCTTGTCCTCATAGGCAGGACCGATCCCGCGTTTGGTGGTGCCGATGCGGGTCGTGGCATTCTCGGCCTCACGCAGCGCCTCGAGCTCGCGGTGCAAGGGCAAAATCAGGATCGCGTTTTCGGCAATGCGCAGCGTCTCGGGAGTCACCACGACACCCTGTTTTTTCAATTGGGCAATTTCGTCGATGAGCGCCTGCGGGTCGACCACTACACCGTTGCCGATGACCGAAAGCTTCCCCTCGCGCACGACGCCGGACGGCAGCAAGGACAGCTTGTAAGTTGAGCCATCAATCACCAGGGTGTGGCCCGCATTGTGGCCGCCCTGGAAACGCACGACGATATCGGCCTGCTCGGAGAGCCAGTCGACGATCTTGCCTTTGCCTTCGTCGCCCCACTGGGATCCGACAACTACGACATTCGCCATCAGGATCCCTTCCCTGCGCCAGCGCCCGGACACTTGATGCCGGGTGCCACCGGCCAGGTCCACCCTCGGATAATGGAAGCTTTCTTTGGTGGCAAGCCAATCTCCACCGTCTCCGCGGCGGCCGGACGCCGCGGCAAGGGCTTGATCTTATGCGCGTTTCTCAGAAATGAAGCGGCTTGGCCTGCTGCACCTGCGGCAGCGCGCGTACTTTTGCAAGAACGGTCTCCGGCAGGTCACCATCGATTTCGATCAACGCAATGGCATTGCCGCCGGGCGCTTCGCGACCGACATGAAACGTCGCGATGTTGATGCCCGCCTCCCCGAGCGTGGACGAGAATTTGCCGATAAAGCCGGGCTTGTCGAGATTGGTGATGTAGATCATCGAAGGTCCGAACTCGGCATCCATCCGGATGCCTTTGATATTGACAATACGCGGCCGTCCATCCGCAAAGACGGTCCCCGAGACATGGCGCGACTGACGCTCGGTCGTCATCGTAATGGTAATCAAACTTTCATAGTCCTCCGGCATTTCACGCGTGACCTCTTCAACCACGATGCCGCGTTCCTTGGCCACCACCGGCGCCGAGACAACATTGACGTCGCCGAGCATCGGCCGGAGCAGGCCTGCAAGCGCAGCTGACGTCAGCGCCTTCGTATTCATTTGAGCCACCGCGCCCTCGTAGGCGACCTGAACCTTACTCACACCGGTTTCGGTCAACTGACCCGCGAAAGATCCCAGTTTCTCCGCAAGCGCAACGAATGGTTTCAGCTTCGGCGCCTCCTCGGCACTGATCGAGGGAAAGTTAATGGCGTTGGTGATGGCACCGCGCAAGAGATAGTCCGACATCTGCTCGGCAACCTGCAGCGCGACATTTTCCTGCGCCTCGCTGGTCGCGGCGCCGAGGTGCGGCGTGCATACGACATTCGGCAGGCCGAAGAGCGGATTATCCGTTGCAGGCTCGGTCACAAAGACATCGAAGGCCGCCCCGGATACGTGACCGGACTTGAGCGCCGAATAAAGCGCCGCCTCATCGACCAGGCCGCCGCGTGCGCAATTGATGATGCGGACACCCTTTTTCATCGCCGTTAAGGCAGCTGCGCTGATGATATTGCGAGTCTTGTCCGTCAGCGGCGTGTGCAACGTGATGAAATCCGCCCGCCTGAACAGCTCGTCGAGCTCAACCTTCTCGACGCCGAGGTCGGAGGCCCGCTCCGGAGAAAGAAACGGATCGTAGGCCACAACCTTCATCTTCAAACCGAGCGCGCGGTCCGCAACGATGGAGCCGATATTCCCGCAGCCAATGATACCAAGCGTTTTTCCGAATATTTCCACACCCATGAACTTGTTTTTCTCCCATTTTCCGGCGCGTGTGGAAGCATCGGCCTCGGGAATCTGGCGCGCCAGAGCAAGCATGAGCGATATTGCGTGTTCGGCCGTCGTAATCGAATTGCCGAACGGCGTATTCATCACGATTATTCCGCGCGCCGTAGCCGCGGGAATGTCGACATTATCCACGCCGATTCCTGCGCGGCCGATCACCTTGAGGTTTCTGGCTTGCTCGAGAATTTTGGCCGTTACTTTTGTAGCCGAACGGATCGCAAGCCCGTCATAACCACCGATCGTGGCCGCGAGTTTCTCCCTGTCTTTGCCAAGCGCAGGCTGGAATTCGACTTCGATACCGCGGTCCTTGAAAATCTGGACAGCCGCAGGAGACAGTGCATCCGAAATAAGAACATTGGGCATGTGATTTGGCCTGGATTTCGATAGTGGAGGATAGCCGGCTCCCGCGGGTCGGGAGCAGCCCGGATCACGCCGCCTTCGGCAGCGCGGCTTTTACTTCGGCGAAAGCCCAGTCGAGCCATGGCGTCAGCGCTTCGATATCGCGGCGCTCGACCGTAGCGCCGCACCAAATGCGCAGGCCTGGCGGCGCATCGCGATAAAACGCGATGTCATAGGCGACGCCTTCTTTCTCGAGCAGACCGGCCAGCGTCTTGGCGAAGGCCGCCTGGTCGTCATGCGATAGCCGCGTGACAGCCGGATCCACTACCTTCAGACAGACGGAGGTGTTCGACCGCACCTCCGGATTCCTTGCCAGGTGATCAATCCAGGGCGTGGCCGCGACCCAATCCGAGAGCGCCATTGAATTTGAGTCCGAACGGGCAATCGTTGCAGGCAGTCCGCCCACGGATTTTGCCCATTCAAGCGTGTCCAGATAGTCTTCTACACAAAGCATCGACGGCGTGTTGATCGTCTCGCCGGCAAAGATGCCTTCGTTCAGCTTGCCGCCCTTGGTGAGGCGGAAAATCTTCGGCAACGGCCAGGCAGGGCTGTAGGTCTCGAGTCGTCCAACCGCGCGCGGTGAAAGCACGAGCATGCCGTGCGCACCCTCTCCGCCCAACGCCTTCTGCCAGGAGAATGTAACGACATCGAGTTTCCGCCAGTCGAGCCTTTGTGCGAAAGCTGCGGACGTTGCGTCGCAGATGGTGAGACCTTCGCGGCCGGCGGAAATCCAATTGCCATTGGGCACGCGCACGCCCGAGGTCGTTCCATTCCACGTGAAAACGATATCGGAGGAAAAGTCGATCCTGGTGAGGTCCGGGAGTTCGCCATAAGGCGCCCTGACGGTCGATACGCCCTTTATTTTGAGCTGCTTCTCGACGTCACTGACCCATCCTTCACCGAATGATTCCCAGGCGAGCATCGTCACAGGGCGCGCGCCGAGCAGCGACCACAGCGCCATCTCGACGGCGCCTGTATCGGAAGCAGGCACAATGCCGATGCGATAGTCCGGAGGCACTTCCAGGACCTCGCGCGTAAGATCGATGGCCCGTTTCAGGCGTTCTTTGCCTGCTTTTGAGCGGTGAGACCGTCCTAGAATTGCGGCGGTGAGATTTTGAATGCTCCAGCCTGGACGCTTTGCGCAGGGGCCGGACGAAAAGTGCGGAATCGTCGGCCGCACGCCGGGCTTGGTCGCGGTCATTTTGTCTATCCTTCCAGATAGGCGCCCCTCGTTGGGGAGGGGTGTCCCACTGGCGGGAATAGGCGACTTAAGCTCTCCGGTCAACTCTCATGAATTCAGTCGCGGGGAAAATCGGCTAGAACCGCACGCCGACGCCAAGCTGGCCGGTATTCGTGTTGATCCGCGCACCGTTGACCGGTGCGAAGGCAATGTACTCCCACTCCGCACGCAGGAACGTATTCGGCGTGAATGCCCAATCAACACCCAGCCCGCCTACGACGCCCCCGACGATCGCATTGGTTTTACCGGCAGTCGAGGAATCCTGGAAGAAGAGCGGAGTCGGCGGCGGGCCGGGCAGCGTCTGGTTATCGGTTACGGTGACACTCGTTTGATAGTTGAAGCGCCCTGCGGCAAGCCCGATGACGGCATAGGGCAGAAAATTACCAACCGCGTAGCCGGCACGCGCACGCAGCGTCGCGTAATCAATCAGCTTCATCTTGGACGATGCCGTGATGGTGACGTCGTGCTGGACATTGTCCGCGGTCGTCGTAAGCAAACGACTTATCGACGCGTCGGCGGATGACTGGAGGATGGATGCATACTGATAACTGAGATCCCAGCCGATGACGAGTTCACTCCATTGCATATTGTACCCGAAGAACCCGCCAAAGACGGCGCCATTGGTCGAGTTCTTCGGCAGGGTTGTCCAGTTCGATGGCGCAGCTTCTGCCTCGAGCTCGGTGTTGCGCAGGATGAATGCAATCTGCGAACTCGTGCTGTTGCCGAAATCGGTGTTCATATTGCCGAAGCCGGCTTGCACGCCCAATTGCCAGCCGTCCCATCGGGCATAGTTCGTCGGCAGGAGCGATCCGCGGAGGTCGGAGGGGCCCGGCCAGTCGGCGGCCGATGCATGCTCCAG